>PNAR01000327.1 GCA_003169715.1 Acidobacteriaceae bacterium
GGCCAGTGAATTTGGTAGAGGTCAATGACACCGGTTTGCAGGCGGCGCAGGCTGTCTTCACACTCCCGGCGAATGGAAGCGGCCTTCAATGAAGCGCCAACTTTTCCCTTAGCATCCCACACTCGCTCGCATTTGGTGAACACATAGGGGCGTGGCGTGCGTCCCTTTAGCGCGCGCGCAACTACTTCTTCGGAGTAGCCCAGACCGTAGAGCGCCGCGGTATCAATCCAGTTGAGACCGCGGTCGAGAGCTGCATGAATCGCAGGGATGGAGTCATTCTCGTCCTGGGGACCCATGCTTCCCAGCCACCCACTGCCGCCGATTGCCCAGGCGCCGATGCCAAGAGTAGTGATTTTTAAATCGCTATTGCCGAGTTGGCGAGTTTCCATTAATCACCCCTATTTCGTTCGTTACGAGTGGCGTATCGGATGTCTTCAACACGCAACGTTCATTGGATAACAAGAATCATCTGTGCCAGCCTACCCCGTCCGCTGCATTATAATGGCACGCCAAATATATCTAAATTCAGAGGGCATCATGCGCAAGGTTCTGCTCGTTCTGGCCGTTGTCGCGATCTGCTCCACCCTGTTCGCTCAGAAACCTGCGTGGCAGCCGTCGCCCGGCAATGTCACTCTATCCATTTGGCCGCACGGAGCGCCGGGAACGCAGGCCAATTCAGCCGGGGAGATAGATACCACAACTGCCAAGGACCACCTTGTCGCTGGCAAGCCTGTCATCCGATTGGGCAACGTTTCCAAGCCGACTCTCACGGTATATACGCCGAAGGGGAGCAACACGGGTGCGGCGGTCGTCGTATTTCCCGGCGGCGGTTATCACATTCTTGCGATTGACCTCGAAGGCACAGAGGTGTGCGATTGGTTGAACTCTATCGGTGTCACATGCGTCTTGCTAAAGTATCGCGTGCCCGATTCTGGACCTTACCCCAAGTCCTCTGCCGCTCTTCAGGATGCGCAGCGCGCGCTCGGTATCGTCCGTGCCCACGCTGATAGCTGGCACATTGATCCGCACAGAATCGGAGTGCTCGGATTCTCCGCCGGAGGTCACCTTGCTGCCGCGCTCAGCACGCGCTTCGATCAACGCCTGTATGATCCGATTGATGCGGCTGATCAACTGAGCTGCCGCCCGGACTTCGCGGTCATCATCTATCCAGGATATCTCGCGGTTGCAGAACAGAACTTTGCGCCCAATCCCGATATTCACGTCACCGACAAAACGCCCCCGACGTTTCTCGTTCAGGCGGAAGACGATCCCGTTCACGTTGAAAATGCAATCGTCTATTTCATGGCACTTAAGAATGCAAAAGTTCCTGCGGAAATGCACATCTACGAAAAAGGCGGGCACGGATATGGCCTGCGCCGCACCGATCTCCCTGTCACTGCCTGGCCACAGTTGGCGGCGACATGGCTCCGAACATTTGAGATAGCGCCCTCCACTGCGCCGTAACGTAGATGCGACAAATGAAAATCATAACTACTTTTCTTGTCACTGCCTGCGTTGTCTCGCTCCTGTCGAGCGCGGGCGCGCAAGAATTGAAGTTCGCCGAACTCGGCGATTTCAAACTTGAAAGCGGAGAAGTAATCCATGACTGCCGCGTCGGCTACAGAACCTTTGGACAGTTGAATCCCGAACGCTCTAATGCCATTCTACTTCCCACCTGGGCTGACGGAACCTCTGAGCAGCTCAAATCGAGTGTTGGAGAACACGCCCTGCTGGATGATTCGAAGCATTTTGTGATCGCGGTGGACGCTTTGTCGAACGGCGTTTCTTCCTCGCCTTCCAATAGCGCTTCTCAGCCACGAATGAAATTTCCTCGGATCACCATGCGTGACATGGTGAATTCTCAACACCGCCTTTTAATCGAGACGCTGGGAATCAAACATTTAAAGGCGGTCGTCGGCGTTTCCATGGGCGGCATGCAGACATTTGAATGGATGGTTGCGTATCCCGATTTTATGGATAAGGCAGTGCCGATTGTTGGCTCGCCAAGGCTAGCGCCGTACGATCTTTTGCATTGGCAAACGGAAATAGACGCTATCGAGAACGATCCCTGGTGGATGCACGGCGACTACACGGAGAATCCGGCGCGCCGGTTGGAGTTCGAAATTGGCGCGCTCATTCTGACTACTCCCGACCGTTACAACAAGAAGAAAACTCGCGAGGATGTTTTCAACGACTTAAAAAACGCCCAAAACAACCCCGGCGGCGACGCGAACAATAAAATTCGTCAGTCCGAGGCAATGATGTCGTTGGATGTCTCCGAAGATTTCGGACATGCAATGGATCGTGCGGCGGCAGCCGTCAAAGCCAGGGTTCTAGTCATAGTTTCGCGATACGATCACGTAGTCACTCCGCAGCCCGCGTTGGACTTTGCGGCGCTTCTTCATGCTCGCCTGATTGAGCTTGATTCTGATTGTGGGCACTCCGTTGCCGAGTGCGATAACGCCAGAATCAATGCGGCAGTCGCGGACTTTTTGGAAAAATGAAATTACCAATGGCCTGGAAGGGTAGGCTCGACCCTGAACACAGCACTGCATACTTAGTGGCTCGAAAATCGGCGCGAATTGAAAGAGGGGTTTTGCGCTGAATCTCTATCTTCTTGTTCTCGCGTTAATCGTCGCGGTCCTGCTTGGAGTGAGCATTTTCCGGAGCCGCCTGGTTAAAAACAAGGCTGACTTCTTTGTCGCGGGTCGCAGCCTCCCTTCGTACGTATTGATCGCGACGTTATTGTGCTCATGGATAGGCGCCGGCAGCCTGTTCGCAGGTGCTGAAAATGCATTTCACAATGGATTCGCTGCACTGTGGCAGCCGGCTGGCGGTTGGGCAGGCCTGCTCATCATTTATTTCGTCGCGCCGCGTGCACGAAAATTTGCCCAGTACACATTGCCCGACCTGCTTGAAACGCGCTACAACGCTACGGCGCGGGTGCTGGGAACCATTGCGATACTGTTCGCTTATACCGCAATCACTTCTTATCAACTGAAGGGCGGGGGAGACATTCTCCACCTCGCAACCGGCGTGGACAACACGGTGGGGATGTATATCGTGGCTGGATTCGTAATCGTGTTCACGGCGATGGCGGGCATGTCGTCGGTAGCATACCTTGACCTATTCATCGGAATTCTGATCACTGGAACCACGATCGTCGCCACGCCAATGTTGTTTCACGAAGTGGGCGGATGGGCCGGGCTGCATGCGGCGCTGCCCCCCGACCGGTTTGAGGTACTAGGCCACCTGACATTTGCCCGGGCGATGGAATTTTTTGTCCCGACATTTCTTCTCATGCTCGGAAATCAGAGCATGTATCAGAAATTCTTTTCCGCCAGGTCGGCGAAAGACGCGAAGATCGCCGTCGCCGGATGGATTGTCGGAACAGTATTTCTGGAAACCGTGATCATCGCCATCGCGGTGATCGGAACCGCGATGTTTGGCACGAATGCTGAAGTATCCGACAAGCCTCGCGAGATGATTCCCTTTGTGGCCCGCCATGGGATGCCGGCGCTGATGGGAGCTTTACTGATGGGATCAATTTTCGCGAAAGTTATTTCCACGGCCAATAACTTCCTGTTTTCTCCGGCGACAAATCTGATCAACGATATTTATATCCGCTTCATTAATAAAGACGCGTCGCAATCCAAAATTCTGCTGCTGTCGCGGCTAATGGTTCTTTTGCTGGGCTTATTCGCACTGGCGCAAGGAGCGTATTGGACGTCAGTGTTAGCAATGGCCCTTTATGCTTACACAATCTATTCCGCCGCGATCACTCCCGTGGTCATGGCGGCTTTCTTTTGGAAGCGCGCCAATGCCGCCGGAGCGGTCTCGTCCATCGCAGTGGGCACGGTCGTGACTATCGCATGGAATTATGGCGGCAAACATTTTCTTCCGCCAGCCTGGGCCGAAAGGGACGCGATTTTCCCGGCTCTGGTAGTGTCTGTGCTCGCGCTGGTCATTGTGAGTCTCGCTACCCACGCTCCAAGCCCCGAGAAGTGGAAGCCGTTTATTGCTGAGTAGATTCAGCATTCAGCATTCAGCACTCAGCCGTCAGCACTCAGTGAAATGCTGCCTTGGCTGTGGCCAACGACTGAGTGCTGAGTGCTGAGTGCTGAATGCTGAGTGCTTCGCTACAATTGAGCCATGGCAAACCTGACGCTGGTTTATGGATTACGCCTTTTACCCTCGGAAGAGGTCGCCGAAGTAGGGGACGCGACACTCAAATTGAAGAATGGTAACGAGGCTCATGTCACCATGCATGTGCTTGAGGGCAGCAAGAAGGAAATCGAAAAGCAATTGAAGAATAGTTTGGATGCATTTTTCGATTTCTATCCTGAGATTTGAATAACCCAAATTTGAATACCCGGATTTGAATTCGCCGCTGCCCGCGCCGCATCCATATAATGCAATTCAGTCCCATTGGATATGCTTTCCCGCTATCGCTATTACCGGCTCCGCTTGAGCGAGGCAGGCTTGCTGCCCAAAAGCAGGCTTGCGCAAGTCGCATGGTATCTGCTCGGCCTGGCGGTGTTTCTGTTCGCTCTGCAACGGATACTGGCGCATTTTCATTCCTCTTATGGATCCAGCCTTGGCGGTTGGGTCATTTTCCTGAGTTTGCTGGTGATAGGCCTCTTTGGATTTTTAGGATTCCGCTGGGTGAAGGCGAAAATGCTCTGGCGGCTTCGCAACCGCCTTATCGTTACTTGGATGTTCGTAGGTGTGATCCCGGTGGTTTTGCTGGTGGCCCTGACAGTTGGTTCTTTGTATTTGTTTGCCGGACAGTTCGCGACGTTTATTGTCACCACCCAACTGAATTCTGAACTGCGCGAACTTGAGGCGGCGAATTCGGCTCTTGCACATGAACTGGCGGCACGAATGGAGCGCGGTGCAGGACCTGAAACGCCCGCTATCGAAAGTCTGCGACAAACGAATAAGTCATGGTCGGATCGCCACGTCTATGTATGGCTGAATGGCAAACTTATCCTTAGCAGTTCGCCACGGGGAATCTTGTCCAAAGCCCCGCTATTGCCATCCTACTTAAAGTCCGGTTTTTCAGAAGTGGTCCGTCACGATAGAAAATTGTCGCTTCGTGCCGCTGAAACTATTCCAGTGGGCGGCGGTGAGTTAACCGTTCTATCAAGTGAGCCCCTGGACAGTAACCTTCTACATGACTTCGCGGCGGGGTTGGGAGAGATAACGCTATACGCATCTGGACTGACCCTTCGCAAAGTGGGTCAGGATGAAATCCTCGAGAGCGAAAATATTCACAAAACTACCGGGCCGCAGCCCCCAGTCACGGCGAACAATCCGCAAGGCATTTATCTGCTCGATACTGGCAAGGACCTCCCTGCGCCGACCATCACAACGGGCACAATCCCTGATCCCGCCCGGGCGATGGATAAGCAGGTCAGCTTCGCCACGGCGGTGAAGGTAGTGGACTGGGATACTGGAGAACACAACAGTCCCGCCGCCATTAGCGTTCAAACCCGGCTGTCGAAACTTTATGACAGCCTATTCGGCGCGCTCGGAGAATTCGCGCCTGCCATCGAATATAGCCTGTTCATTGTTGCGATTGTTTTTGCCTTGATCGAACTGGTCGCCCTGTTAGTTGGCTACCGGCTCACCCGTTCGGTGACGGGTGCTGTGGCCCAGCTATACAAAGCCACCCAGCACATCAATCGCGGGGATTTCAGCCATCGAATTCCGGTACGGTCTAGCGATCAATTAGCGGCGCTGGCAAATTCCTTCAATTCGATGACCGCATCGCTGGAACAATTAATTCGCGAGCAAAAGGAAAAGCAGCGGCTGGAGAATGAACTGGTTATCGCACAAGAAGTCCAAGCCCAACTTTTTCCCCGGCAGATTGCGCAACTGCCTTCTTTGGAAGTCTACGGATTCTGCCGTCCCGCGCGCACTGTTAGCGGCGACTATTACGACTTCCTGAAACTGGATTCTGACAGGCTTCTTCTTGCGGTGGGCGACATCAGTGGAAAGGGGATTTCGGCCGCGTTGCTAATGGCGACTATTCATTCCGCGGTGCGGGCTTATAGTCTCGAAGGCATTCCAATGTTGCGGGAACCGGTCACGGTGGGCGGCCACGGATCAGGCATGAGTCTCGGTTCCAGTCTTCAAGGAGCTGAGGTATCGCCGGGAACCCTGCTCTCGCTACTGAATCATCAGCTTTACGAAAGCACGCCGATGGAGAAATACGCGACATTGTTTCTTGCGATCTACGAGGGCGACCAGCGGCGGCTCACTTATAGCAATGGGGGCCATTTGCCGCCAATCATTTTGAGCGAACAAGGTTCGCTGCGAAAACTAGATCAAGGGGGCACTGTCGTAGGAATGTTCGAACGGGTGAACTACGACGAAGCGTCGGCCCAGCTTCGGCGCGGCGATATCTTCATTGCCTACAGCGATGGCGTAACCGAGCCGGAAAATGAATTTGGCGAATTCGGCGAAGACCGTCTCATTGATATTGTGCAGGAGAATCGGGATTTGCCGCTGGATCGAATCACGGAAATTGTGACGGCGGCGGTTGACGATTGGATCGGCGATCACGAGCAGCCGGACGATGTGACGCTGGTGTTGGCGAGGGCACGGTAGGAACAAGAGCCGAAGCGCAATTAGGAAGTTTGTGATACTCGCGCGATACCCCTCTCGGCTGAAGTACGCCGAGCCTCGGGATGACCACTTGTATATGTTTTTATAAGGGAGTCATTTCGAAGACCCGCGCTTTTACGGGCGTGACGAGGGATGTGGCGCGAGGCTAGCCCTCTGCTTGTTGTCTTCCTGCGAGATAGACTTTTCGTACGCCAAATAAGTTTTTTTGCCCTTTGACCAATCCCGCGTTGGGTTTCGCTGGTAGCCCAGCTGCTCGTAAACGTGACGAGCAGCGCTCATTATTGGCTGAGTTGAAAGAACAACCTTAAAATATCCACGGGTGACAGATCGCTGCTCACAAGCCGCGATCAGCCTTGATGCGATGCCTTGCCCGCGGGCTGCGGGGGATACTGCGAGCAGGTGAATCTCGGCCTCATCCTCCATCGCTATCTGGCGGCTCAGACTAGCGGGACAAACCCAAACGACCATACCTAGGAGGTCTCCGGCCGGAGATCGTGCCGTTATTATATCGCCTCGTCTCCGCAGTTCTTCCGCAGCGAACGCTTTCTCTGCTGTTGACTTATCCGGGTATCCTGCTTCCACAAAAACACGTATCAACAGAGATGTGACCTCATCGTCACCATCTGGAGTAGATTCATAGCTGAGAATGTCATAGGCCATATAAGGAATTATAAGAGCGCGCCTGATCGCTCTAGTGAGATTGGGCTTTGTAATACTCACGCGAAACCCCTCTTTTAGGCTGAAGTACGCCAAGCTTCGGGATGAGCAATCTTAATTTTTTATTTGGACGTCATTCCGAAGACCGCGTTTTTTCTCTAACGGGGCGAGGAATCTCGCGTGTGGTGAAATGGCTCGTCAGCCACCTCTCTTCCGCCGCAACAATTCACCGCTTTGCTCGGCGGACTCTTTCACCAGGAATCCCATCTTCGGATGCGTTGGCTCCAGGTCCACTCCAACCCCATGCTCCCGCAACGTCTCAGATGTCACCGGACCGATCGAAGCAATGACTGCGGTATTCAATCCGCGCAACACGTCATCGCGCAGGCCCATCCCTTCCGCAATCTGGAGCAGATGAATAAGTTGAACCGAAGCCGTGAACATGGCAACGTCAAACTCCTTGCGCGAAAGGGCGAAAACGGCTTCCCGCAGCGGCGCCGTGTCCTCGGGCAACGACCACTGATAAACATGGACCGCAACGACCTCAGCCCCGCGCTCCCGGAGTCCGGCGTAAAGTTCCGGGCTGGGCTCGCCGTGCTCCTGAACTGCGATCTTTTTTGCGTCTAGCGGCACCGTCCCTTTATTTTGATCGAGCACCTGCAAAATCTCGCGCCATGTATTTGGTTCGGGCACGGCGAGTGTCACCGGAACGCCCAACTCACGCAGCGCCGCGACCGGCTTGGGACCGCGGGCAACTACCTTTGTTCGACTCAGCGCGGCCACAAACTGAGCGCGGGAGCATATCGGTTCCACAGCTTGCGCTAGCGCGCGTGTGCCCACACCGGTCATGAAAATCACGACTGCGAATTCGTCTTGCAACAGGCTGGCAGCGAACTTCAATTCCTCGGGATTCGACTCCGGGACTTCCCGCGTGGACGGCGCAACCGTCGGAACTCCTCCGTTATTAACAATTAATTGCCCTATTTCTTTGGATCGCCGGCTCTCCAGCGCTAGCACGCGCATCCCGTTGAATCCGGCATTTGCCATTGGATTTCTCCCTCATTCGCTCGGTAAAGACGATCTCGCCCGTCAGGAACCTACTTCCTACCTAAATCCCCGTATTAACAGGCTTTTACCAGACGGGCTATCCATGATATAACCGCCCGTGAGCGATTCATCGGACTTTAATAGGAGCAATATATCGCGGACCTGGCATTTGCGGGCAAGAATGGTCAGGAGCGAGGAGGTCTTGTGTCCGAAGCACGCACGGGAAAAAGATTCCCTTTAGAACTGCCCATCAAGATTCACCGGGCTGAAGAGGGCGGAGAACACAGCGGAATGACCGGCAATCTTAGCGCGGCCGGAGTTTACATTCGCGCCGACGCCAATCTCGAGATCGGATCGAATGTGGAGTTTGAGATTTCATTGCCGCCAGAAGTCACCGGCGCGAAAGAACCTGTAATGGTTAAGTGCAGCGGCCGTGTTGTGCGGAGAGATGAGCCCACTCCTGGAGGCAAGACTTCGGAAACGCACGGTGTGGCGTGTGTGATTGATTCCTACGATTTCGTTCGTCACGAGTAACATTGAGGTGTTGACGCGATGCTGAAATTAATTCTGGCCGATAACCAGGCAATCTTTCGGGCGGGGATCGCCAAAGTGCTGGCGGTCGAAGACGAAATGCGCATAGTGGCCCAGGCGCAGACACAAGAACAGATGTTCATGGCGCTGGATAAATTCCGCGCCGCCGTGCTCATCGTCGCGGGCGGATTCCATTCCGATTTCAACGGGATTCTCGCCGCCGCCACCAAAGCGAAAACGCGCGTGATTGTGCTCGCCGACACTGGCGAAAGCGCGCAACGCTACATGGGCGCGGGGTCGAATGGAGTGGTGTATCGCAACGTGACCAGCGCGGCTCTGGTGGATTGCGTCCGCAAAGTTGCTCGCGGCGAAAATTGGGTGCAGGACATTGCCGTCCCCAGCGAGTTGACCGAGAACGATATGGTGGGATTGCGCGTCCGCGATCGTCTCACCGCAAAAGAACTCCGTATCGTTGCGCTGATCGTTCAGGGATACAAGAATAAAGAAATCGCCACGCAGCTGGGTACGACCGAGCAGGTCATCAAGAATTATCTTCGCAATGTCTATGACAAGATCGGGGTATCGGATCGGTTGGAGCTAGCGCTGTTCACCATCCATCACCGCATATTGAACGAAGCTGCGGCAGCGACCACCGCAGCAGCGATGCCGCAACCGGGACATGGGGCAGGGATTCCATCGTAAGAAAAGAATTAGTTTTTGGGAAACGGCCGCCTGAAAGGGCGGCTTTTTCGTTATGATTCACGCAATGCGACGCTGGCGCTGGGTATTGTTGATCCTAATTTTGATTGCATCTTGCGCGTTTGCCATCCATCGCAGGTCACAGGTGCGGACCCAGAAGAAGCGCGAGGAATCCTACCAAGTTGTTCTGCGCTCCTATTCGACAGCCCTGAGGATAGGTACGACCCGCAAGGATGTTGAAGATTACCTCCACGCCAAAGACATAGACTTCAAACAAATGTGTTGTGCCGACATGAACCTATTCTCCAAGAATGTTTACGATGATCTTGTTAAGATCGGGGAGGAAGATGTCCCATGGGTTTGCGAGGGAAACAACGTTTACGTCGCGTTGCAATTTAGAGGCCCTCAACCGCGCAACGTGGGGTTCGAAGTCCGCCCCGACGATACCTTAATGGCGGTAACAATTTTCCATCAGCTTGAACGCTGTCCGTGATCGCCACGTTGTTTCCTGAGACGAAGAGCATTTCTAGTGCATCTAATGGAGCAGGTCATGCTGCGAGTTGATGATTTGAAGAAAGCGTTTCAAACTTCAGCTTCGCAGCTTGTGCTCTTTGAAAACTTGTCGTTCCAGGTTGCGCAGGGAGAAATGCTCGCGATTGTTGGCGAATCGGGGGCAGGCAAGAGCACCTTGTTGCACATCCTCGGCGCTCTTGATAGGGCTTCTGCCGGTGACGTATACTTCGCGGACTTGCGACTGAGCAAGCTTTCCGAGAATGACGCCGCCGATTTTCGTAACCGCGAAATCGGTTTCGTCTGGCAATTTCATTACCTGCTTCCGGAATTCACAGCCCTCGAAAACGTCGGAATGCCATTGCTCCTCCGGGGACGTTCGTGGCGGGACGTAGAACCAGAAGCTGCGCGATGGCTCGGAGAAGTGGGTTTGGCGCAGAGATCGCATCACCGTTCCGGGGAGCTTTCCGGGGGCGAACAACAACGAGTTGCCCTGGCACGAGCGCTGATTACGCAGCCGAAACTGCTGCTTGCCGATGAGCCGACCGGAGACTTGGACGCCCGCACAGCCAATTCGGTGTTCGAATTGATCTCCCGTTTGCATCGGGAATATCAATTAACTTCTCTGATTGCCACTCACAATTTTGCTTTTGCAAGACGCTGTCACCGGGTCTTGCGCCTGCACGGGGGAAGTATCAATGAGGTTGCGCCAGAGAGTTTGATTGGGTGATGAGAGGCCCAAGGGTAGAGACGCAGCTGCTGCGTCTTCTTGATTGGCCGGGATGCGAATGTTGTCTCTCGTCGCGCCGGAATAGGAAGGGCGGAATTCTTTGCTCCCTTCGAAAGTCAAAGGCCGCGGGCAGAGCCTGCCCTGAGCTTGTCGAAGGGAGTGCCCGCGCCACACAGTCAACGTCCATAGCACTGATCGGCGATTGACATTTCGACAACAACGTGACGAAATGGTTAATGGAGGAAGCCAGCGAAAAATCGTAAGCTGTTGCATACTGAACATTAGAACGAATTGCTTTCATGATCTTTAACTGGTTCGTTGGTAATCGCTTCCCAAGTACCAAATGTTACTCCGGCGTCGGGGAATCATTGGCCCCCCGATTGCATCAATAGATCATAGGGCTACAGGGTTCAAAAAAGTTGGCGCGGTTGAAGAAGGCCATCCTTTTACGAACCTAGGGGGAAGGGCTATATGTTTGAACGTTATACGGAAAAGGCAAGGCGCGTGATCTTTTTTGCGCGCTACGAAGCCAGCCAATTCGGGTCTCCTTATATTGAGACGGAACACCTTTTATTAGGACTTTTACGCGAAGACAAGGCCCTTACTAACAGATTTTTGCGCTCTCATGCTTCCGTTGAATCCATTCGCAAGCAAATCGAAGGTCACACCACCATCCGGGAAAAGGTTTCCACGTCTGTAGATTTGCCGTTGAGCAACGAATGTAAGCGGGTTTTAGCTTATGCCGCAGAAGAGGCCGAGCGGCTTTCACACAAGCACATCGGTACTGAGCATCTTCTTTTAGGACTGCTGCGGGAAGAAAAGTGTTTTGCTGCCGAAATTCTGCATGAGCGTGGCCTGCGATTGTCTACTATTCGCGAGGAACTGGCACGCACCAGCCAGGAAAAGTCCCAGCCCGCACGACAGCGAGAATCCTCCCTCCTCAGCGAGTTTTCCCGCGACTTAACCCAGTCGGCAATGGACAATCAGCTTGACCCGCTAGTCGGTCGCGATGGCGAGCTCGAACGTGTTATCCAGATTCTGTGCCGCAGAACCAAGAATAATCCGGTTCTTATCGGCGAACCTGGAGTTGGCAAGACCGCGATTGTCGAAGGATTAGCGCAACGTATCGCCGACGGCGAAGTACCGTCATTCTTAGCGGACAAACGCATTCTTGCATTGGATCTTTCTCTGATTGTTGCGGGAACGAAATATCGTGGACAGTTTGAAGAGCGTCTGAAGACCATTATGAAAGAATTGATGGAGTCGCAAAACTCCATCATCTTCATTGATGAGCTGCATACTTTAGTCGGCGCCGGATCGGCGGAAGGTTCGCTTGATGCCGCCAACATCCTGAAGCCGGCATTGTCTCGCGGAGAGATTCAGTGCATTGGCGCCACCACGCCGGGCGAGTATCGCAAATCCATCGAAAAAGATCGCTCGCTCGAACGCCGATTTCAGGCGGTGAAAGTTCCGCCTCCGAACGAAGTGGACGCTACCAAAATTTTATTTGGAATTAAAGACCGCTACGAGAAGTTTCATGCCGTCACCTATACCGACGACTCGATCAACTTCGCGGTTTCACATTCCAACCGCTACATCCCGGATCGTTTTCTGCCGGACAAGGCTATTGATTTAATTGACGAAGCCGGGGCGCGTGTCAAGCTGCGCCAGACTTCGCTGCCGGAAGAAATCACCGAGGTTCAAAAGCGGATCAAGTTCATCGTCCACCGGATGGAAAACGCCATCGCGAATCACGAATTCGAGAAGGCGCGCTTCTATTCGGACGAGGAACGCAAGGAGCGCGAGAACCTGCGCGCTCTTCGCGAAAAATATCATTTGGACGAATCGGCAACCGGCGTGGTCGGGCGCGAAGACATCGAAGACGTAGTCTCGCGCTGGACCGGCGTGCCGGTCATGTCCATCAAAGAAGAAGAATCGGCGAAGCTGCTGCGCATTGAAGAAGAATTGCACAAGCGCATCATCTCGCAGGATAAATCCATTGTTGCATTGGCTCGCGCGATTCGCCGTTCGCGTGCGGGACTCAAAAGCCCGAACCGTCCTATTGGTTCGTTCTTATTCCTCGGACCGACAGGCGTTGGCAAGACCGAAGTCGCTCGAACCCTCGCGCAATTCATGTTCGGCAGCGAGAAGTCGCTGATTCGTTTCGACATGTCCGAATTCATGGAAAAACATTCCGTATCAAAGTTGATCGGCTCGCCTCCCGGATACGTCGGCTACGAAGAAGGCGGTCAGCTCACCGAGCGCGTGAAGCGCGCGCCCTATTCCGTCGTGCTGTTAGACGAAATCGAGAAAGCGCATCCCGATGTCTTCAACATCCTGCTACAGGTATTCGAAGACGGACAGCTCACCGATGGCTTGGGCAACACGGTTGATTTCAAAAACACGATCATCATCATGACTTCGAACATCGGGGCGCGTCACCTCCAACGGCGCGAAGGCCTGGGCTTCCAGTCGAGCAAGGAAGACATGATCTCCGAAAAAGTCGAAGACCTGGTGAAGCAAGAAGTCAAACGCACGTTTAATCCAGAATTTCTCAACCGTCTAGACGAGATCATTCTCTTCAGCGCGCTAAGCGAGGCCGATCTCATCCAGATTCTCGAACTCATGGT
>PNAR01000163.1:0-800 GCA_003169715.1 Acidobacteriaceae bacterium
GGAAGCGCGTGAACTGGGTCCTCACACCATCACAGTCGTCGCTGGCCAACATTCTTAAGGTATCGCCAGAGTGGAAGATGGATTATGCAGACGGCACCGCAGGATTATTTGAGCGAGTGCAGAAATGATCAAGAGCCGGGGTGTAATTCGCGCCGCAATCTCTACTGTGTATCAATGTCGAAGCCCAGAATCGCATTCACTTCCACCGGTTGATTCCCTCGAAACACAGGACGGAATTTCCAACTCGGGAGCGCAGCGAGGACTTTTTCGGAAAGCTCCGGCGAATTTGTCTGTAGCACCCGCGGCGTTTTCAATAACCCCGTCCGGTCTAAAGTGCAGGCAATCACCAATCTTGAGGCGGTTATATCGGAAGGTAATTCAGCGCGAAGAGCCTGGGGAGCAGTTAATTCTTCCGGGTAAGACTGGGTCGCCGATTTCGGATCGGCGAACTGCATGACTGCCGTTCCCAGTGTAGTGTCAATGTAGATGGTGTAAACTTTGTCGCCCTTTAGTGCGCCATAAAAATTAAAAGCGCCGCCCGAATGCGAAGTCGCAACCACCGTGATGCCTGGTCCGCCCGGGTTGGTAATTGCAGGCGAGTGCGCGGGATCGGTGATGGGCGCGCCATCGGTTCCGAAACTGGGCAGTTTGACCGTGTTGTTCCCCCCGCCGGAAACTGAAACCCCTGGCATCGTCGGAGGCGCCGTGCCCCTTCCGGCCCCGCCAGGCCCGGGAAATGGCGAAATCCCATTGTGCGCGGTCTCGGTGGAACCCTGTCCAGATCCGTTTGTTTTTGCGCC
>PNAR01000163.1:820-7881 GCA_003169715.1 Acidobacteriaceae bacterium
TCGCCCCCGCCTGTCCCACCAAGCCCTGGGTGTGCGCCTCCGGAAGGGGACATCGCCAGCGATTCTGCCGCTCCAGCGTTTGGAGAACCGACCTTCGGTCCCGGTCGCGCGGACAGCACGATCCCGCTTGCAAGCGCAGGGGAAGGCGGTACAACTGATTCCGACATTGTTTCGCCGGGGCCACGTCTTCCTTGCGCGCTGGAACTAGAACCGCTGGACACTGAAGGCGCCGGTTGCACCACTGAAATTTTGCGGGACAATCCATCTGCCTGGCGATTCATTAAAGATCCGCTCAACTCTGCCGGTGGAGGAACGACTCCCGAGTTACCCAAGCTTCTCCCTTGCCCGTTTGCAAACGAAGCATTGCTAAGTTGAGACGGTGGGCCGACAACAGTATTGTTCACAGACGCCGCCCGCCGCCGCCCCGACAACACATTGTTTATTTGGGTGGCAGGCGCGACTGCCCCAATATTGCCCACGCCCACCGCGTGCCGCTCAGTTAACGCGTTTGCGGCCTGAGGTGCGGGAGGCACCACTGTCTGTTTTCTCAAATCTCCCGCAGGAAACCCGGCGTTACTTCTAACTTCTCGCTCCGAGGGAGCGGGCCGTATGACGCCGGACGGAGGCAAGGTCATTTGTGAATTGAGGCTCGCCATTTCCTTCGGAGCTGAAACGGGAGGTGGCACTACATTCTCGTGCGGCTCGTACCCGCGACCCTGGCGCCCAGTTGGAACGTTTGCGGCTTGGGGTGCCGGAGGCACCGCTGTATCCTTCCTCAAAGTTCCTCCTGCGAACCTGGCGTCACTTCTAATTTCTCTCTCCGAGGGAGCGGGTTGCACGACCAGAGACTGCGGCAGCGTCAGTTGCGCATTCAAGTTCGCGATTTCTTTCGGAGCCGAAACAGGCGGAGGCACTACAGTGTCTCGTGACTCGTATCCACGGCTCGCCTGCCGCCCCGTCAGACTATTAGCCGCCTGGGGCGCTGGGGGCACCGCCGTCTGACTTCTCAAATCTCCCCCAGCGAACCTGGCGTTAGTTCTAATTTCCCGCGCCGATGGAGCAGGCGCTATTACGAGGGATTGCGGTAGAGTCAGCTGAGGATTCGCGATCATGACTTCTTTCGGAGCCGAAACTGGAGGCGGCACCACGCTCTCGCGCGATTCATAAACCCGGCGGGAGGTCAGTTCATGGCGCAACGCGTTTGGAGACGGCTCGACGATTCGAGCCTCAAGATTCGGAGCGCTGCGGATACCCTCATTTTGAATTGCGGCGGGCGGTGGTATGGCCGTGACCTGCATTTCCGCATGCCTCAAAGAAGATTCCAATCCCTTGTCAGGCGGAGGGCCCGGAAGGCTCTTATAGGCAAGCAGATTCGCAACTGCGGAATTCGAGTTCGGCAGGTTAAGCTTGGGAGCGTCAACAACCTGTTCTTTCAGCGAGGGACCTCGGGCGACTCTGATGACTTGCGTGGCATGGTGGCCTTCGCTCCCACCCGAACGTCCCGAGCGGCCCGATCGCGCACCGCCCGCGTCCTCCGTGTTGGGAAGTTCATCCCCGGAAAAATAAATTACGTCGTACTTCGGCGGCGCAGCTGGCTGGAACGCCTGCATTTTCCGCAGCTTTGACGGCAGAAGTATGAGGGCCGCCACCAAAACGATTTCAACCGCCAAAGCCGCCAGCATGCCCCGATAAGGAAATAACCCACTGTGAGTTTCCGCCACAAGGGGCGCCGCAGAGCGGCTTAATGCCGGACGAATGGAAGTGATGAATTCTTCCCACGGAGAAGACCATTCCACCAGAAGTTTTAATTCATCATTCATGCGTGTTCAGGCTCTTGAACTCTTCCCAGCGTGATCTCGATCTCGTCTCCAACTGTTGTTCCTGTCGCTTTCAAGGTATTTCCAGGAAGCTCCAGTACGGAACTGGTTTTCATGCTAACCGGCGCCACCCGCCAGGGTTTGAGATTGTGAGCTATGTAAATGATAATTTTTCCTTTATCGAGATAAGCCACATCAATGGGGAATCTCATTACCAAGGTGTGCACCCCATGGGAGGGAATAATCCACAGTCCACTTCCGAACGGTAAAATCTCGGGGTCAGCGCCCATCAAACCGCGCAATCTTGACCAATGCGTGTCCGCAATCGAAAGCTGAGTCGCCAAATAAGCGCGCCGTGTGCGATTGAAGGCAAATCCTGTGGGGCCCTGCATCACTACTCCTGATTGGCAAATTCCTTAGTCACAAACTTCCTGGGGGAGTTTATGGATGCGGCGTTGTCAATGGCCAGCCTCTGGCGCCAGCGTGCGAACCAGTTGGATGATGGCCGGACCGAGGGTCACAAAAATAATAGACGGCAAAATGAACAGGACGAGTGGCAAAACCATTTTTATGGTGGTCTTGGCCGCTTGCTCTTCGGCGCGCTGCCGTCTTTCGGTGCGTAAGGAATCGGAATGGACTCGAAGAGCCTGGGCCACGCTGGTTCCGAAACGATCGGTTTGCACCAGTGTGGCAACCAGCGCTCGAATGTCGTCTACGCCAGTACGCGCGGTAAGGTTCCGCAACGCTTCCGCTCGCGGTTTGCCGGCGCGCATTTCCAGATTGACCATGTGGAACTCATCGCTAAGTTCTCGGTGGGCATGCCGAAGATCCTCACCGACCCGCATTAGGGCCTGGTCAAGTGCCAGACCAGCTTCAACGCAAATCACGGTGAGGTCCAAAGCATCGGGCAACCCCAGTGTGATGCGCTGTTGACGTTGCCGGATCATGCGTTTCAAGGCGAAGCGCGGCAGAAAGAATCCAAACGCGGCAACACTAATCATGAGTGGAACGGATTTTGCGCCGCTAAAGGCAATCACCATTACGAATCCGACGAAGGCGAGAAGGACTCGGCTTCCGACATAGATCGTGAGATGCCGGCGGTCGCGGTATCCAGCCTGAATCAGCCATTGCCGGGCTCGCGACACCTCGGATGGCGACAAAGGAATCGCCTTGCTTAGGGGATCGAGGGCTTGCTCTAACCTCTCCTTGAAGGCAGGTTTTTTTTGCTGGGTTCGTTGCCCACCCAGGGAACGTAGTCGGGATCCCAGTACTGAAGATGGAGCGTAGGCCGCCGCGCCGAAGGAAAACACTGCCAGCGCTACCGTCAAAAACAATAAAACTGCCAATACAGCTGCCATTGTTAAACCTGAATCCGAATGATTTTGCGAATCACGAAATATCCAATCGTCTGTAAGGTAAGCCCCGCGACAATGAGAGTGTGACCGATTGGGTCCGCAAATAGCGGCCGGATAAAGTCCGGATTCATTGTGAGCATCACCACAACAATGATGGGGGGCATTCCCATAAGCAGCATCATGGTGAGCCGGCCTTGCGCTGTATATACACGCACCTGGCGCATAATCTTGAAGCGCTCGCGAATCATGTACGAGAGATTGTCCAGGATTTCTGCGAGATTGCCGCCAGTTTCGCGCTGCAACATCACCGCGGTGACGAAAAATTTCACGTCAACCAGTGGAACTCGTTCCGTAAGATTCAGCAGGGCGTCACGGACCGGCAATCCGAATTTCTGCTCCTCAAATAGCTTCCGGAATTCGGAAGCTATCGGCTCCGAGAGTTCATTGGCAATCAGCTCGAGAGCTGTTGTAAACGCGTGTCCCGCGCGGACGGCGCGAGTCAGAGTGTCAATCGCTTCCGGGAAAAGTTCCTCAAACTTGCGGAACCTCCTGCCTCGCATGTAGGAAGCGTAGGAGTATGGGAGAATCCCTCCAAAAACGATTCCCATGAAGACAAAAAGTGCGGATTGCCGTCCCGCCAAGGAGGATGTCAGAATCAGGGCCAAACCGCCTACGACAATGGCGCTGATCATGCATAAGATCAGAATGTTGCCTGCGCGAATTCCAAGCCCACCCTGTTCCAGCATCGTTTGGAGATTCGATACTTTCACCGAACGGCGTAACAGGCTGTCGAAAGCCGGGATCCGGCTCAACATCTCGTCCCGCAGCAACGCGAGTTCCTCACCCGTGCTGGGCTCTACGGCTTTGTCAACATTGGCGAGGCGCTCGCGAATCAAACGTGATTGTGCGCGGCGCTGGTCAAGAAGGGAACCAACAGCAAACACCGCGAGCGCGACCGCAACGAAAATTATGATTGCTATCAATGGCAACATAAGTACTCAATGGGACGAACGACTAAATCTCCATTCTTGAATCGAACAATCCTGCGCGGAGTTGAAAGCCACCTGTGAGCAATCGTTCTGAAAATTTGGGCCTTATCCCGGTAGCACGGAATGTGCCTTTCACTTTGCCATTCTCGTCAATTCCGCGCCGCTCGAAGACGAAAATGTCCTGCATCGCGATAACATCTCCCTCCATGCCGGTTACTTCTGAAATGGTTATTACCTTGCGCGTGCCGTCCACCATGCGCGCAATCTGCACCACGGCATGGATGCCCGAAGCGATTTGCTGGCGCATGGCACGCTCAGGAATATTTAAGCTCGCCATGGCAAACATACTCTCGAGGCGGGAAAGCGCGTCTCGCTGAGAATTCGCGTGCACAGTGGTCAGCGAGCCTTCATGGCCTGTGTTCATTGCCTGAAGCATGTCAAAAGTTTCTTCGCCGCGAACCTCACCCACCACAATGCGATCGGGACGCATGCGTAAACTGTTGATGACCAGTTGCCTCTGCCGCACTGCGCCCTTGCCTTCAATATTTGGAGCGCGCGTTTCTAATCGCACCACGTGCTCCTGCTTCAACAGAAGCTCTGCCGCGTCTTCAATGGTCACAATGCGCTCGGAATTTGGGATAAACCCCGAGAGCACATTCAGCAAAGTGGTTTTTCCTGCGCCCGTGCCGCCCGATATCAGGATATTGAGGCGTCCCTTGACCATCGCCGAAAGCAGTTCAAGCATGGGTTCCGTCAGGCTCTTATTCTCGATCATGTTGCGTGCACTTACTGGGTCGCGGCCGAAGCGGCGAATGGACAGGCAAGGTCCATCAATGGCCAAAGGCGGAATAATCGCATTCACGCGCGAACCGTCCGCCAGACGTGCGTCCACCATGGGGGAGGACTCGTCCACGCGGCGGCCTACACGCGAGACGATGCGATCAATGATTTGCATCAGGTGTTGATCGTCCTTAAAACTCAAACCAGTTGGTTCCAGTTTTCCTGCGCGCTCGACGTATACCCGGTTGTAGCGGTTTACCAAAATGTCGGAAATCGTCGGGTCTTTGAGAAGCGGCTCTAATGGGCCGAGGCCAAAAATCTCGTCGAGTATTTCGCGCGCCAGCCTCTCCCGCTCAGCAAAACTGAGGGGAACCGCCTCACTGTTTACCGTGTTCCGGATCAGCAGCAATACTTCATCGCGTGCGGCATCGCTCGGAGTACGTCCCAGTTTTTCCAGATCGAGGCGATCAAGAATCTTGCGATGGAGGTCCGCTTTTACTTGCTGGTACTCGGTTCTCTCGAAGGTTTGAAGGTTTACCATGAACTACCTAACCGATCTTGAACATGGACCAAGCGGCGCGCTTTACTTCTATGTCACTCTCGGTCAGCCGGCTGGCCAGGGCGATGAAGGAACGCGCAATATCTGAGTTCCTCTGTTGCATCAATGGAATACCCCGGTCAATCGCACTCGATGCCGCGAAATATTGGTTGGGAATCTTCCATAGCAGCTTCATGCCAGCCGCAGAGGCAGCGTCCGCTTCCGTGAATCCCGGAGTCTTGTGGAACCGATTCAGTACAAGCTGTAATCGCTCCCTGCCGCCGGTTTCTCCCAGATATTGCTGAATTTTAGCTGCGCTCCACAACGACGCCACATCGGAGTGAGCAGTTATCAAAACCGTTTGCGAAAGATTGCTTACAAGCCGCGTCGTGGGATCCACCCGCGACGAGGCGTCCACTACAACATATCGGAAGTGACTGACCAACATGTCGAACAGCCGCGCAAACTCTGCCGTGGTGGGTTCGACAACCATTGGAATGGTCGTGCCCGCCAGTAATTGCACTCCGCTGCCGTGACGGGTCGTCAGACTTTCCAGCAGGGAGCTGTCCAGGCGATGCAGATTCTGAATTGCGTTCGCAACCGTAAACGCTGGCTTGAGGTTTAGATGTAGCGCGGCATGGCCAAGCGGCGCAATATCCACCAGGGCCACATTGCTATGCGCACTCTGTAAAGCCAGAGACAAATTTACCGCGATGGTTGTCGCCCCGCTTCCACCTTTCGCATTTACCACCGTGAAGACCCTGCCGCGAACCTCTTCCCTCTGGACTTTTCGCTGTGCCGCGCTGAGCCGCACAAAAGCTTCCAACAGATCGGTGGTTGTGGTTGGCCGCTCGATAAACTCTCGTGCCCCAGAGCGCATCGCGCTCACAATAATCTGCGGCTGGGACATGCTTCCTAAAGCAAATACTGCCGATCCAGGCATTTCCTGATGGATCAATTCGATCGCTCGTAACGCTGCCAGGGAATCCGATGGTATGTCCACGATGACCACGTCGGGATTCGTGGCATGAATCTTTCGCAAAACCGGATCCGTGGTTGCCACAGGATATGTAGCAAAGGTCTGGCGGGTGCGGGCAACACCGGTGCCGTCCACCATAACCTGCATGACAGACCGCTGTTCGACGTCTCCGGCAACGACTGCTACTGAAAGTTCAGGCATGGTGCTATTTGGTCCCTTTAATGAAACTCATAATTCCGGCAAATTCCGCCGGCATCATTTCTTGCCAGTTGGAGCCTTTCCATCAAACTCATTCTTGTTGAGAAAGTTTCTCGGATCCTTCGGCAACGTCTGATCTTGCGTACTGGCGGAAATCCGATGCACGGTACAAAGCACCATTAATTCCGTCTTGCTCTTTTGCTCATTTTTGCTGCGGAAAAAATTGCCGAGAATTGGAATATCGCCAAGACCCGGCACCTTGCTGTAGATATCTGTGAGGCGGTTGTCCAACAAACCGGCGATAACAAAACTTTGCCCATCTCTCAATTCAAATTCCGTGTCCGCCTTCCGGGTGCTGAGCGCGGGAATCGTAAATCCGGAAATGGTGAGAGCATTGGTGAAATC
>PNAR01000302.1 GCA_003169715.1 Acidobacteriaceae bacterium
GAATGCCCCATGCCCTCGCTATCCTGAATCCCAATCAGACCGGGTGCGAATATCCATGCAAGGCGCTTTGCGGCGCCGGCGTCGCTTTTAAACTGGCTCAGGCTTTGATGGAGCGGCTGCTTCCCGAAAAAGATCAAGCTCGATTGTTAACCTCGTTCATGAAGATCGTTGCCATCGCGACCATCGCGGACGCGGTGCCGCTCGCTGGAGAGAACAGAATATTTGCGAAACTTGGATTGGAAGCTCTGCGGTCCGCAGTGAATCCCGGACTGAAAGCTTTGTTGGAAGTTGCAGAGCTGGGCGGACGTCCCCTGACATCCGGCGAGGTGGGGTTCCGAATTGCTCCGCGCATCAACGCTGCCGGCCGCATGGACGTTGCGCGCGAAGTCATAGAGCTTTTCAGCGTTAAGGATTCGGTTCGCACGCGCGAAATCGCGTCCAAACTAAATCAACTCAATGGACAGCGGCAGGAAGAAGAACGCCGGATTTTAGCGTCAATTGAAGAGCGTCTCGAACGGGAGCCAGCCTTGCGAGACGCGTTCTGCATGGTGATAGAGGGAGAGGGCTGGCATCGCGGAGTCATTGGAATCACTGCGACGCGCGTCGTCGAACGCTATGGGCGCCCCACACTGATCATCTCGCGCGATGGTGAGCAAGCCCACGGCTCGGGCCGCTCAATTCCGGCATTCCATCTTTTAAACGCTTTGGAATCTTGCGGACATTTATTCTCGCGTTACGGAGGACACGCTCATGCCGTCGGATTTTCATTGCCTGCGGCCAGTGTCGAGGAGTTAAGCAAGCACCTGGATTTGTACGCCCGGGACCATCTGAGCATGAGCGATTTCGATCCCATCCTGAGTGTGGATGCCGACCTTCCTCTCGACTGCGTGACGTCGGAGTTGTATCAGGTCCTGCGGCGAATGGAACCGTTCGGCATCGGGAATCCGGAACCAGTGTTTACTGCGACCGATGTGCGATTGATGGCGCCTCCGCAAATAATGAAAGACAAGCATGTGAAATTGAGAGTCGCGGCTCCTTTGGCGGGTAACGGACTTGCTGGTTCTCCAGTGAATGACCCTGCATCTTCCATGATTCCGAAATGCCATCCTGATGCGGCGATTTTGCCCAGGGAAAGCAAGAATTGGAGAAGAGCAATCATCTACAACGCTCTGGGATGGCACATGGCTCAGCGTTTTCAGGACTTGCGGCTTCTTCCGGGCGACAGTCTGGACATAGCATTCACTGTTGGGCAAAACGAGCATCCAGATTTTGGCGGGCTTGAATTGTCGCTGCGGGATTTCAAGGTGGGGAGGGAGGGGGACGCTAAAGTGAAGGTCGCGTCCGCTACTGAATAAATTTTTATTGGTCGGATAAATATTGTCGGTCTGGACCCGCGATACAAGTACGTAGAGAGATTCCGACGCTCAAATTTCGAAGGTCTCGAAGGCGGGATATAACTGGCCTACCGATTGGCAAGCGTAGCGATCTCGCCCAGGCCCAGCAAAGTCGCGTCGGCTGTCACAAGAGTGAGGTCCAGCACTTGAGCTGTTGCCGCAAGAAATCTGTCCGCGGGATCTTGCTGCCGGATTTGCAACTCCCGTGCGACTAATGCGATCTCGTGCGTCAATGGTGCTTCACGCAGTGACGCCGTGGCGCGAGCAACCCACTCCGTCAGATTTCCGTGTAGCACTATTCTTCCTTTGGCGTGCAAAGTCAGCGCCTCCCATGTGCTGATCGGAGAGAGCCACAGTTCGTTCATTGGATTTCTTAACTCCAGTTGAACACGTCTTCCCAGCAACTTAGGATTCTGAAGACTCCATAACCAGATATGCGTGTCAAGAAGAAGCTTCAATCGCGCAGTACCTCCCATTCGTTCGGTTCGTTTGCGGGCGAGACAATGTCGCCGAGAATCTCAATCTTGTCTTTCATGGACCCGAGCCAATCGGCGGACGTTTGTGCTGAAGGAGGTATGACCTCCGCCACCGGCTTGCCGAACCTCGTGATGCGTATCGGCCTTTTCGTCTTCTGAACCTGGTCGAGTAAGGATAGGCATTTGGCTTTGAACTCAGAAATAGCAACCTCTTTCATAATTCATCTATTTGACCATAGTCCAAATAAATGGTCAATCTACTGATGGCCGAACTCCTTTCCGCTAAAGGCATGAACCAAGCCGTGGGCTAGCCAAAGTGGATCGCCTCAGGCAGTCTGCTGCTATGGGGATGGATGTCACAAATATTGCATTGCGGCGCAACGAGGGTTGGATGCGCACATCTCAGCCGTCCACGAAGTTTCACGCGGTGGAGCAGCTGTGCAAACTCAGGGAGTGCGAACAGGTAGCTGCGGTCTGTTTCAGGATTCGCGGCGGCGCCATCGAATTCTTATTGGTACGCACTCGCGGTGGACGCTGGATTTTTCCCAAGGGTAACGCCGAGCCTGCATTGACGCACGCCCAAGCCGCCGCCCTCGAAGCTTTCGAAGAGGCAGGGGTGCATGGCCGCATGGAGGAAGCTTGCTTCATCCGCTATACCCGCCGCAAGCATGATGCGCGTAGTTCTTCAATCAGATCTGCTGCAAATCAGGTCACGGTGAATGCGCATCTTTGCGAGGTTCTTCGGACCGAAGCGCCGCAGGAGCGAGGTCGAAATCCCGCATGGTTTTCATCCGAGAAGGCAAAGAAGCGTCTGGCGGAAGGCCGCTCTTCCGACTATGGCGCTGAACTTAGCAGCGTGATTGACCATGCCGTGGGGCGCATACGGGGACGAAGCGTGCCGTTCGCGACACCATCCAAAGGGTGCAATTCATTGGCGCCCACTGAATAAAGTTGGGAATCTGCTGGGCCTAGAAAGGGTCACCATAGATGGTAGAAGCCATCCAGGCGCGCTAGTTCGACTTTCATTCCGAATAGTTCTCCCAGGCGTTGACTCGTAAGCATTTCTTCTTTCGGTCCATCAGCAACAATCTTGCCGTTTCGCATTAATACGACCCGGTCAACTTCTGGAACAATGTCTGACAGATCATGGGTAACCATGATGATGCCAATGCCAGAGTTCGCCAGCAAGCTCATCGTTTGCCGCAAGCCTCTTCGCGCAATCACATCAAGCGAGTTACTTGGTTCGTCGAACAAGAGCGCGTGTGGTCGGTGCACCAGCGCTCGCGCAATCAAAATGCGCTTCGCTTCGCCGGAAGACATTTCACGAACGGGACGGTCGGCAAGGTGCGGGATTTGCAACTGGGCCAGCGCCTCCTCTGCCGAATCCTCTTGTTCGCGGCTGACTGCGTGATTGGAATAGATAGCGATACTGCTGAAAAAGCCCGATAACACGACATCTAATCCCGTTGCAGCTCCAGTTACAGCCGACATGAGATCGTTGGAGACGATGCCAAGCATCGAGCGAAGTTCGAAAACGTTCCAGTGCTCTCGACCGAGAATATTGATAGACGATCCGTCGCGAACTACTGGATAGCAGTCCCGCGTGATTGTCTTAACCAGCGTGGACTTTCCGCAACCGTTGGGACCAAGAATCGCTATCCGCTCATCCGGCCGCACAACAAGGCTGAAGTCGTCGAGCACTGCCCTGTCTCCTCGCATGACGCAGACATTTTGTAGATTCAGAAGAGCGGGCGCTGGGAATGTCATTGTCCCCAGTGTAGATCACGATGCGAAAGGTTGAGTTTCAGGAATAATAAAGTCCTGCGTGCCTAACGAAGTTTTGTGGCACAGTAAAGTGGATGGCGACATCGTCCCATATCACAAACCCAGGCCGCGTTGCCTTCGCTTATCCAGATTTTCTTCGCTATCAGATCGCCCGCTTCTGCATTGTCACGTCGCTCGAAATGTTGTCGGTCGCGGTTGGATGGCAAGTCTACGACATCACTCACCGCGCTCTCGATCTTGGGTTGGTGGGCCTGGCGCAATTCTTGCCGGGAATTTTTTTATTTCTGGTCTCCGGGCATACTGCGGATCGTTTTGACCGTCGCAGGATGCTGATTGTTTGTTATGCAGGCTTCGCGCTGTGCTCCGCTTTGCTCCTGGCTGTCTCCCCATTACGAGCTGTCTATCCGATCTATGCCGTGTTACTGCTTCTAGGTGTTGTGCGATCCTTCAACGGGCCCGTCTCGCGCTCACTCCTGCCACAATTGGTGCCGGAGCAGCATTTTCCCAACGCGGTCGCGTGGAATTCGAGCATATTCCAGACGGCAACCATCCTCGGACCTGCGATGGGCGGGCTCGTATATGCCTTTTCCCGTGGTGCTTCCGCCGTATATGCAATTGCATTCCTGGTTTCCATAGCGGCAGTTCTCTCTACATTGCGAATAAAACTGAGAACGAAATCGCGGCCGCGAGAGGTGGTGAATTGGACGACTGTACTTGCCGGCTTTCGTTATATCTGGCATCAGAAAATCATACTGGGCTCAATCTCGCTCGACATGTTCGCGGTCTTGCTTGGCGGGTCGGTTGCGCTCCTTCCCGTCTATGCGCGAGAAATTCTGCACACCGGGCCGTGGGGCTTGGGACTGTTGCGGAGCGCCCCTGGAGTGGGCGCAACTGTAATGGCTGTTCTTCTGGCGCACCGGCCTTTGCGAAAGCACGTCGGTCTCACGATGTTGTGGTGCGTGGCTGGTTTTGGTGTTTTCACCATTATTTTCGCGGTGTCACGCAGCATCGTACTTTCCATGATCGCGCTGCTTTTCGTCGGTGCAACAGACATGGTTAGCGTTGTCATACGCGGAACCCTGGTTCAGCTTGGGACTCCAGACAGCATGCGAGGCCGCGTAAATGCCGTAGACATGCTTTTCATCGGGGTTTCCAACGAGTTCGGAGAATTTGAATCGGGCCTGACCGCCCATTGGTTCGGAACAGTTCCCGCAGTCGTCTTAGGCGGAATTGGAACGCTGATTGTAATTGCGATCTGGGCGGGTATCTTTCCCGAACTCAGGAAGGCGGATCAAATCACCGGCGTTCCGTCCTAAAATGCCCGTTACATTTGTTTCTTTACAGGTATCATCCATCCGGATATAGTCTCGGCGTCATGATCTTCTGCAATCAATGCGGGGCACAGAACGCAATGACGGCGCAGTACTGTTCCAACTGTGGAGCAGCTCTCGCGGGCGCGCTTTCATCTGGCTATCAAGTTACGGCCGCCGCAATGACGACGACCACTCCCGTAATCGCGCCGTCCCAAGTGGCTGCAAGCCCAATAAGATATGGTGGCTTTTGGATACGTTTTGTCGCGGCGGTTATTGACGGAATTATTGTCCAGGCGGTGGTGATGCCTGTCGCTTTAGTCCTGGGTCTTGCTGCTGGCATAGCCGGGTCCGCCGTAAACACGGCGGGGCAGGGCTTACATTTGACTTCAATCTTTATCGCCGCGGCTTTTGGACTTTTTTCCTCATGGCTCTACGAAGCCATGATGGAAAGCTCGTCGCGACAAGCAACGCTAGGCAAAATGATATTCGGAATGAAAGTGACTGATCTTCACGGAAATAGAATTTCGTTTGCCCAGGCTACCGCCAGACACTTCAGCAAGTACTTATCCGCGATGATTATGATGCTCGGATACATCATGGCCGGATTCACCGCACAAAAGAGGGCACTGCACGACATGATTGCCGGTACCGTGGTGCGCCGTTGACGGTCACCCTTTATGTCTCAGCGCCCATCACCATCAAGTAAACTCGATCTGTGCCTCTGAACATTCCACGCTTAAGGCGATGGCTTGTTACCGCCGCGGTTGCATTGAGCTGTTTGGTAGCTGCGTCTTATTTCTACGCTCGCCACAGGTTGCAAAACAACCTGAAGCAAATTCCGGACAAAATTGACGTCGAAATTCAGCAAAGCGCCAAAGGTTTTACCATTTCCAAATCTTTCCAGGGTCACACGCTCTTCAAAATTGAAGCCAGCAAAGCAGTGCAGTTCAAGGAAGGAGGAAGAGGAGAGTTGCATGATGTTGAAATCACAGTTTACGGGCATGATTCGGGACGGTTTGACCGGATCACCGGTAAACGATTTGAATACGATCCCTTTACAGGCGATGTGATTGGGAAGGGTGAGGTGCAGATTGATCTCGAAGCCAATCCGGAGGGGCTGGGGAAGCCGGATCAGTTAGTTCCAAACGACCTGAAAAATCCCATTCACCTTAAGACTGCTGATTTAGTTTTTAATCAGAAAACTGGTGACGCTCACGCTGATGGCGAAGTTGACTTCGATGTTCCCCAGGCGCACGGTTCCGCTACCGGTCTGAACTACATCTCCCAGAGCAGCGTGTTGACGCTAAATTCGCAAGTGAGAGTCACATTGAGCGGTCTATCTCCAATCTCAATCACGGCTGCCAAACTAACACTGAGCCGTAGTCCGCGCACGCTTGTGTTGGAGCATCCGC
>PNAR01000376.1 GCA_003169715.1 Acidobacteriaceae bacterium
TCGGCGATGAATTCGATGGCTTGCTCCAGATTAAGTTGCCGATAGGGAACTAAGCGCACCGCAATATCTGCCGTGGAAGAACGCATGTTCGTAAGTTTTTTCTCACGGACCACGTTCACATCCAAATCTGAATCCTTCGCATTCTCGCCGATGATCATGCCTTCGTAAACATCAATGGTTGCGCCTACGAACAGCTCGCCGCGCTCCTGCAAATTGTAAAGAGAATAGGGCGTCGTGACCCCGGCGCGGTCCGCAACAAGCGCTCCCGTGAGGCGGTGCGGAATTTCGCCCTGCCATTCCGTGTAACCGTCGAACAGGGAATTCATCACGATGGTTCCGCGAGTATCGGTAAGCAATTGGCTGCGCAATCCGATCAGTCCCCGGCTCGGCACACGAAATTCGATTCGAACGCGGCCATAGCCGTGATTGTGCATGTTGAGAACTTCGCTCTTCCGCGAGCCGAGCTGTTCCATGACCACGCCGACAAAGGCTTCGGGGACGTCTATAGTCAAGCGCTCCACCGGTTCCATCAATCTTCCATCCACGCGCTTGGTCACGATCTCGGGCTTGCCGACCATGAGCTCGTATCCTTCACGGCGCATCATCTCGATCAAGATCGAAAGCTGTAACTCTCCGCGCCCGGCAACGACGAATGAATCGGTTGTGTCAGTTTCCTGTACGCGCAACGAAACATTGGTGAGCAACTCTTTCTGAAGGCGGTCGCGCAAATTGCGGGAAGTTACATACGTCCCTTCCAGGCCGGCAAAAGGGGACGTATTCACAGTGAACAACATCTTGATTGTGGGTTCGTCAATCGTGATTGGTGGCAGTGGCGATGGATTCTCAGCATCGGTGATGGTTTCGCCGATTGTGATTCCTTCCACTCCCGCGACGGCAATAATGTCTCCGAGGGTCGTTTCCGTGATGTCTGTGCGTTTCAAACCAGAGAAAGAAAACAGTTTTGTGATTTTTGTTTTCTGCAACGAACCGTCGAGTTTGGCAATGCCGACTTCTTCGCCTGTAAACATGCGGCCATTGAAAACGCGGGCGATGGCGAGACGCCCCAGGTAGTCGCTGTAGTCGAGATTGGCGACGAGTATTTGTAATGGGCCAGCGGCATCGCCGGTCGGTGCGGGAATAGTTTGAACAATAGTCTCAAACAGCAGCTGTAGATTTTCACCTCCGCCCTTTATGTCGAGCGAAGCGGTGCCGGCCTTTGCGTTGGTATAAAGGACCGGGAAATCCAGTTGCTCTTCTTTTGCGTCGAGATCAATGAAAAGGTCGTAAACCTCGTTCAGCACTTCCTGCGGGCGCGCATCGGACCGGTCAATTTTGTTGATCACCAAAATCGGCTGAAGGTGGCCTTCGAGCGCCTTGCTCAATACGTACCTCGTTTGCGGCAGCGGGCCTTCGCTGGCATCCACGAGAAGCATGACTCCATCCACCATCTTCAGCGCTCGCTCGACTTCGCCGCCGAAATCACTATGGCCGGGCGTGTCCACAATATTGATTTTGACGTCGTGATAGAAGATGGCTGTATTTTTGGCGAGAATTGTGATCCCGCGTTCGCGCTCCAGGTCGTTCGAGTCCATGACTCGTTCAATCATGGTCTCATTCGAGCGGAACGTTCCGCTCTGCCGGAGCATGGCGTCCACTAGGGTGGTCTTGCCATGATCCACGTGCGCGATGATCGCGATGTTNNATGTTGCGAATGCCTGAACTCAATGGGCTTCCTTTGTGGGAATGGGTCCTCTACCACTTTACTATGCCGGAGGGATGGGAGGGTGTAGTTCCGCATTCAACGCGCAGTTTACTCGAGAAGGAAGATTGCATTATGGGCAGAGAACAGCGTATTTAGCGCGCAAACCGCCAAATACTACAAATACCAGCCAAAAACAGCGAATCCCCTAAATGTCGTCGTGGTCACGATCATTGCCATCGGAGTCCTTTGCGGGGCTAAGGGCTCGCCCGTCGCTGTTGTGCCGGACCTCGATTTTCCCGTTCACATTGTTCAGCCTAATTCTGGTCCCGCCGCCGCCGATTTCACCTCGCAGGTTGTGGCCAACAAAATGGTGATGTTCATGAAGGCCGAAATCGTCGCCGATAGATCCTTGCATTGTGGAAGCCTCAAGGTCAGCTTTGGAATCCGAAGGAATCATCAGATCAACGCTTCCATTCACCGACGACAGTTCGATTGGAGAGTCTTGCAAGCGGTCAAATTCCGCGTCCATCCNNGCCAGGCCGTGGGCGGAAAGATGTCCATTGATGCAGGAAGCTTGAACGTCACCCGTCACTCCCTGAATGTCCAAAGCTCCGTTGATCAGCTTGACTTCATCCAGATGGGCGGCTCTCGGCACCATGAGCGTGTACTCCACACTTGCAGGGTTGTCGGAGCCGTTGCTATTTAGGCGCCCGTATTTCGGATACTCGGTGCGAATGGAAATCGAGTTAGCCTCCGCATCCACCACAATCTTGGCCTCATCCAACCGCTCTTTAGTCTTAGCGTATTTAACCGCATCCACCTTGACCTCGTCGCGATCCCACGCCGTGATATGCACCGCACCGTTGATATTTTCCAATGCAATCCTGCCGCTGGGGGACAGGGGATAGGCATGGTGAAATTCCTCGGTGAATTGGTCCGCCTTGTTGTTGGCCTGGCCATGGGCATTGACTAACAGAGCGAAACACACACCGAGAATTGCGCCCAACCAGACGGTGATATAACGTTTCATGGCTTTCCCCTTTGCTGACTTAGACGGGGCAGTTGGAAATTGGTGAGTAGGGTCTGATGGAATAGTGATTGCCTCAATGGAGCGACGGGCGTCGCCGCCCGTCAGGCCGAGCACCGCGCTCGGCTCGAACCGATGCGGCCGTCTCTACGCGGACGTAGCTTCAGCGGGTTGGGTCTTTCTCTCCGCCTCCGATATTACGTACACGAGCAGGATTCCCAACTCCGGCTCAATCGGATGCCGATAACGAGGATGCGGAAAAACAAAGTAATACATCAACGGACAAGAAAGTATCAGCCAGAAAAATAGCCATGCTCCCGGTCGTTGTTTTCGGAGCGCGCGTCCCAATCCCCAGAACGCGAGAACCGATGAGGCGAGAAAAATTGAGTTCTTGAACAGAGCCAACGCAGGGTTAGCCAGTCTTGGAAGTCCGCCCCAGTAATATATAAAGCGCTTGACGGACAACATTGCGAAGCGGCCATAATCCTCGCGGATGAAGGTTATCGCCTGCCGCTTGCGGTAGGTAACATAAGCAATTTCTCCCATCTCCTTGTACAGGCGCAGCTGGTGAGCATTTTGCGTTGGATGCAGATAGGCCATCCATGTGCCGTCGGCCCCCGGCCCGTTGCCAAGGCGCAATTCGGCGCCAAAATTTGATCGAATAAAAATGAACTTCCCGAAGGTCTGATAGTCACGAACGATCCAGGGAGCAACGAAAATTGCAAACACGACAGCCGACGTGAGCGCGCCAGCCAGAAAGTTTTTTCTCCGGCGAAAACAGTGATAGCAAATCCACAGAGCTGATGCGGGCAAAAAAGCTAACAGGGAAGTATTGGTGAGTGCCGCAATGCCCCAAAGGAACCCGAACTCAAGCCACGGGACAATGCCATCTCTCTCTTCGGCCACGAGGGTCAACCAAAAAATAACCGCAAGCAGCAGCGCGGCCAGACTGGTTTCCCAAATCCAGCGCGTACACCAGAACATGACTGGCGGCAGCAGAGCCCACAGCCATGACGTCCATTGCGCGACCCTTTCGTCGAAGCATCTTTTTCCAATGAGGAAAATCGGAATGCAAGTCAGCGCCGAAAGAATGCTGTTAATACTGAGAAGAACAATGGCCGAGGCCTTGCTGTAAATTCCGAATAATCTAAAAACTCCAGCGATGAGGAAAGGATAAAGGGGCGGCTCCCAAGCAGTTGGACCGGTCACGCCATGAAAGGGATTGCTGAATCCCTGCCCCTGCGCCAGGGCGCGGCCAATGCGGCCCATTTCGAATCCAAAACTAAAATTATCCTCGATGGTTTTGAATCTATATGTGTGTGCAATGAGGATGTACGCAAATCGCAAAATGAACGCGATTGCTACCGTCCAGAAAAGAGAATCGCGGATTTTCAGCCATGCAGCCTTGAAGCTCAAACTGTCGAGAGAAGGCATCGCAATAGTGAGTTCAGCGTGCGGCCAAGCGGTCCGTCGAAAGCAATGATTTATGCCGGATGGTTCATTTGTAGCTGATCGGCTGCAATTTGAGCAATAATCAGTTGAGCGCGTTTACAAAATATGCCGGATTACTTGAATGTCGCTTCCGAATCTGACTTGCCGCCGGAAGGCGAAGCCAGAGAATTTTCCTGCGGAAACAAACCCATTTGTATTGCCAACGTGAATGGCGTGATCATCGCAATGGACAATATCTGCTTGCATCGCGGAGGCCCGTTAGGACAAGGAACGATCGAAGGAAACAAAATTGTGTGCCCATGGCACGGGTGGCAATGGGATCCGAAGACGGGCGAAGCCGCGCACAATCCCAACGCAAAGATCGCGGTCTATCCGGTGAAGATTGAAAACGGCAGCGTGATGATCGAGATTTGAGCGAAATTAGTTTCTAAGATGGAAGTGCGAGTCCTATTTTTCGGAGCGTTGAAAGATGTTGTTCGAGGAGAATCTGACGTTCTGATTCTTCCGCCGAACGCCACATTAGAGGACTTGGTGCGGCATTACAAGGAAGTAAATCCCAGGCTCGAACAGTTTCTTTCCTCAATCGCAATTTCCGTAAATCAGGAATATGCCGGCCTTACTACAGAGTTGAAGAACGGCGACGAGGTCGCATTGTTGCCTCCGGTAAGTGGAGGCTCACCCGCCAATTTGACGGGAATTTCTTTGCCAGGGTTTGGCCCGGATCAGCACGCTTTGATCGTCCGCGAAAAAATCCAAACCCAGCAGGTCCTCGAAGATGTAAAAGCTCCCGCTGACGGCGCTGCTATTGTCTTTGAGGGAATTGTGCGCGACCACACTCGCGGCCGGCGCACTTTGTATCTAGAGTACGAATCCTATGAAGAGATGGCCCTCAAGCAAATGGAATTGTTGGCTGCGAGGGCACTCCGTGAGTTTAAAGTCAGGGACGTTAGAATAGTCCATCGGCTCGGCCGGCTCGTAATCGGCGAGACCAGCGTGGTGATTGTGGTTGCTTCCGAGCATCGAGCAGCCGCATTCGATGCCTGCCAATGGCTGATAGACACGCTAAAGCGGACGGTACCAATCTGGAAAAAAGAACACTTTGAAGATGGCGTGGTGTGGGCGGATGGCGAACCTTTTCCCGGCGAAATTTCCAGAGGGGAAGGCACCCATTGAAAAACGCGTGCATCTAACGGCAGAGCTTGTTTAGCCAGGTATTTCAAAAGAAACGCCGAAACGAATCCCAATCTTGATGCAACGCCTGATTGCTTTCTTTGTGCTGGCAGTCGCCCTTTGCCATGCCCAAGTGCCAAAGCCGCCTTGGGCGTCGAGTCCGGGCGGGGCGCCAAAACCGGTGCCCCATGCTCCGACCGGCGTGCCAGGTAAGGAAGCTCCTGACCAAACCGCCGCCGACCCAGCTAAAGAGCAAACCGACAGCACATTCAAAGTAGATGTCAAGCTGGTGAACGTGTTTGTAACCGTCACAGATCCCCAAGGCGCGCCAATTGCCAGCCTTACGAAAGACAACTTCGATTTGCAGGAGGACGGGGAGCAGCAAAAGATATCAGTATTCTCGAAGGAGTCCGGATTACCCCTGTCCATTGTCCTGGACATTGATACGAGCTTAAGCACACGCAAGGATCTGCCCTTCGAACTAACGTCGGCGCGGCGATTCGCGCATGCGATCCTGCGCCCCGTAGATGCGTTGTCCCTGTACGGATTCAACGAGGTTGTCACCGAAGTCGTCCCCTTTACCCCTGATCTCAGAAGCATTGATCGCGGGATCGAGCGTCTGCAACTTGGCGCGGCAACCGCTCTCTACGACGCGCTTTACCTGGGTGCAGAAGCGCTTGAGCCGCGACAGGGACGAAAAGTCATGGTCGTAATTACCGACGGCGGCGATACCATGAGCAAAGTTACTTACAAAGATGCGGTCCGGGAAGCGCAGCAGGCGGAGGCAATCGTTTACAGCATCATCGTCGTGCCCATCGAATCCAGCGCGGGCAGAGATACCGGTGGGGAACATGCGTTAATTCAGCTCTCGGAAGATACCGGTGGTAAATATTTCTACGCAATGTCAACCTCACAACTGGACGAGGCGTTCCAGAAGATAAGCGATGAGCTTCGCACGCAATACCTGCTCGCTTACTATCCGTCGCAACGCATCTCAGATTCGGAATTCAGAAGAATTGAGGTTTCAGTCACTGACGGGCCTTCCAGTGCAGATTACAAAGTGCGGCACCGTACCGGGTACTACACGTCAAAGTCGCATTGATCAATATCGAAACGATGCAATCCATCAACACGGGATTGGTTGAGTACTGTAAACTCACACAAAGAAAAAAGTGATATGAATGCGTAGAGGCAGGTGTCCTCACCTGCCTTGCCGGTAGCCGCACACGACGCTCACCTGCCCGAACGAGGGCGTCATGTGCCTGTTTTGAAAGGAAGGTCGTAAACGATGAGGTTGAACTCTGTGTCAGGTCGCCAATTACAAATGACGATCATGACTGTGGCGCTGCTGCTTGGATTGGCGCCGGCAATGCTCGCTCAAGCCACGATTGCCACGGGCTGCGTTACGGGGACCGTTACTGACCCAAGCGGGGGAGCGGCAGGCGGCGTGGAAGTTATCCTCACCAATGGGATCACCCGCCAGAGCGTTACCTTTACGACTACAGCCACGGGACTCTATACCTCGGGTCCAATGATTCCCGGCAGCTACGTGGTAAAGCTCGACGTTAAGGGATTCGCGAGCGTTCAGTTCCCCGTAACCGTTCACGTTGGGACGACGGTATCCGGGAATATTCGCCTGCGTCCCAACGGAGACAAGAAAACCAACGAAGCCGCGCCAATCAATTTCGCTGAGGCGACCGTACAAGGCGTAGTTACATCGGAGGATTGGAGGAATCTTCCAGTCAATGGGCGAAACCTTTTAGATCTGACTCAACTCGAACCCGGGGTTCAGATACTCGACGCTGCACGGCTGGACCCAACCAAAAGCGGCTTCTTTGCGGTCTCAATCGAAGACCAGTCTCCGCGAACGACCCGAGCCTTGCTCGATGGAATTGATATTACGGACGTGCGGGTGGGAAGCACCACCCAGAATATTTCGTTGAGTTCGATTCAGGAGTTCCAAGTCTCTCAGGCCGCTCTGGATATTTCGTCGCCCGTGACATCCTCAGGGACGGTCAATGCAATCACGCGAACCGGAAGCAACAGCTACCACGGAGGAGGGTTTTATGGTTTCCGCGATAACAAGATCGGTTTCGCTGCGTTCCCTGGCGGCCAGGACTCTTATTTCCAGCGCAACCAATTCGGCGGGAACGTCGGCGGGGCGCTGATCCAGGACAAGCTGTTCTTTTTCGTGGATGCGGAGCGCACGAAGCAGGACTCCAGGGAGGTCCCCGCGCTTGATTATCCCTTCAATGGTCTTGGCGTGAGCTATAGCGCTCCATTTCGCGATAACACGTTGCTCGGACGGCTTGATTGGATCGGCCGCAATATGCGCGCTTTCTACCGGGCTACATACGACGAAGACAGTGCCGTCGGACCAGGAAACAATTACTCGCCTTTTCTTGCTCACGACAACACGCCCGGACAGGCCTTCGGAGTGGATTTCTCTCAGGGAAGTTTGACCCACAGCATTCGTCTCGGTTACACACGATACTCAAACCATCTGGGCATGCCCAACGGGACGGGACTGTTCAATCCGTCTCCCTCCATCAGCATTCAGAATGCGAGCATTGACGCCGGACCCAATCCCTTGGCGCCCCAGTCAACCATTCAAAGCAGCAAGCAGTTCCGCTACGACGGATCAAAGATTAAGAACAATCATATTTTTCGCTTTGGAGCGTCGTTCAACCGCATTGATACGGGAGGATATGCGGCGTTGGGAAGTCTAGGACCGACGGTGACGGGAACCGCCACGTTTGCCAATGAGCAGGCGATATTAGGGAATCCCAATGCTTATGCTCCGGCGTTAGTTGCGGGCGACCCGGCGGGGGCGTTGGATAATCCTCTGAACTATCCAGTCGCCGCAATTACGATCAGCGACGGACAAAGATTTTTTACTGAGAGTTCCGCGTTCGGCTACCCGCACGGCGGACTGACTGATAACCGCCTCGAGCTCTACGCCGGTGATGCATGGAAGGCCAAGCGAAATCTGACTGTAAATTATGGTTTGCATTACTTGCGCGATGGCGGTCTCACGAATTCTGATCTGCCAGGCATTGCTTTGCTTAACGGTTTTGGGCCTTCGCTGGGTAATGCGGTCCACCAGCCAAACCTCAATTTTTCTCCAGAGCTTGGAATCGCATGGGCGCCCTTCAGCGGCGAGAGAACTGTGCTCCGCGCAGGTATAGGGCTCTATTACGACAGCAATCTGGCCGGTAATATTCTGGTGGACCGTGCTTTGCGCCTACAGCAAGGCCAATACTATGCGCAACAGCCACTTTGCGGAGCTGGGGAGTATTCTGTGGCAGTTCCAAATGGCGCTGCTCTTACATCTTCTGACGGGTTAAATATTGCATCACAAATTTGCGGCCACCCATTGAGTAGCGTCGCGAATGGGGTCACGGTCGCGAAAGCCATAACGGACTTGCAGAGCACCGTTCAAGCGGCGAGCGCGGTAGCGGGTCCGAATGGATTTTATGCAGGGACCACAGGCAGCACACTTGGGTCAATGCTTTCCCCCAAATATGTCAGTCCGCGATCGTTGGAGATGAACTTTGGATTGCAGCACGAATTCGGGCGCGGCACAGTGTTGTCTATTGATTATGTTCGAAATTCTGGAACGCACTTTCTATTAGGAGTGGATCGAAACCATGTAGGCGATGCGACCAATTTCAACTTGAATAATGCGCTGGGCGCTATCAATCGCACACTTGCGGCGAACGCTCCGTCTTGCGGCCAGGTGAACGCTTCGACTTCCATCGCCGGCATCAATTGTTATCTCGGACGCGTTCGTGGCGCCAGCATTTCAGATTTTGCGGTCAACGGACTCGACAGTTCAGGCATGTTCGCCAATCCCACGGCGGCTTTTCCGGGAGACAATCCAAACCTTGGTCAGGGAATATTCTTCGAGCCAATTGGAAACTCCCGCTATCGAGCCATTGACGTTGCAGTCCATTCCGCGATTGCTCGTCATGTGCGCGGAATTCAAACCGTGAATCTTCAGGCTGCGTATTCGTGGTCGAAGTTCCAGAGTAATGTTGCAGCGGGAGGCGGGCCGTCTGGTAATCCGGCTTCCCTACCCGACGCGGCTGATTGGGACAGTCCCAATGGTTTTTTTGGGCCGTCGGGACTGGATCGCACGCACCAGTTTACCTTTGGTCCGGTTCTCGGGCTGCGGCACGGTTTTCTGCTCAGCATACTAGGGCACCTTGACTCGCCGTTACCGCTGACCGTATTTCTTCCGCAACTCAATGGCGGGGGCGTACCCGGCGAAATTTTCCGAAGTGACGCAACTGGAGATGGCAGGGTCGGAGACATTGTCCCCGGATCAAGTATCGGCGGTTTTAAAAGTGGCGCATCGGCCACCAATCTCGATGCGTTCATCAACAGTTACAACACTAACAGTGCCGGTCATCTGACTCCTGCCGGCGGCGTGCTGGCCACGAACGGTCTTTTTACTCAATCACAATTGCTACAGCTGGGAGCAGTTACTCCAGCGATGGCAAACGTTCCCGCGAACGCTCCGACTGGCCCATCGGCAAACTCGGAACCAGCATGGCTAAAGACCGTGGATGTAAGACTGTCCTGGCTGTATGTATTTAAAGAGCGTTTCACCATTGAGCCGAGCGTCTCCGCCTTTAACGTCTTCAATTCCGCAAATTTTGATAGCTCAATGAACCCATCTGGCGGCATTCTGCAACCTGCGACGGCATTTCCAACAAACGGGAGCTTGGGTTTGGGATGCGGCACTGCTTCATCATGCCAATCCGCGAATAGGGTCGGCTCTGGTTCCGGGGTATTCTCTCTGGGATCTGCAAGACAAATCGAATTCGGGGTTAGGCTCACATTTTGAAAGCCTGATTTGCGCGCGATGTCAGGTAGTGGCTCAGTTTGAACAAATCCACTCGACGTCATCCTTCTATGAAAATGGG
>PNAR01000249.1 GCA_003169715.1 Acidobacteriaceae bacterium
GGGGGCTACGAAGCGGGAACACATGTTTCCAAATGAATCCTCATACTTCGTGATCGGCACGCTCGGGGTTAGCCGCGGTTCGTCAGGCTCTCGCAAGTCCGCACGCCGCGTCGGGTGCACATAGATCAGGGCGATTATCGGGACCGGAGCCGGGATCTCGAACTGAATGTCAAATCCTAAACGAATCAGCATAGAGGATACCCGGGATAGCAAAAAAGGCTAATAAGGCTCCGAGCGACATCAAAAAGTAAGTCATATTATGACATTGTTCGACGAATCGATTATTTCCCAAACATTCCCTCAAAGCTCTTGACAAGATGTGCCAGTTGAGCAATATTCATTAGGCGAATAAAAAGCGAATATCACTTGAATCCTGCGGAGTATATCTCCATGTCTTTATCCCCTATATGCACTCAGTTTGAAATGGATCGCTCTTCAACTTTTACTTTTAAAAAATTGCCGCAATTAGAGAGGTTTTCCGCCCTACCCAAACTCGCGGGCATAACGTCAGCTTCAAGGCTTGCAGCCCGTCCTGCCTTGGAGATGGTTTCCAGCGGAATTCATGAATTGGATTTGGTTACCGGAGGAATTCCCCGAGGATGCATAACTGAGGTTTGCGGGGCGGCATCTTCGGGACGGACTAGTTTGCTTTTGTCGGTATTGGCAGCTAGCACACAAAGAAACGAAGTATGCGCGCTGGTGGATGTGACCGATGCGTTGGATCCAGTTTCAGCCCAATCCGCTGGAGTAAATTTTGAAAAGTTATTGTGGGTGCGCTGCGGAAGCTCACCCCATAAAAACTCTTTGTCTGCAAGAAATAGTTGTGAGACAAAAAAAGACCGTTTCGGACGTCAATCGGAAGGTCCTGTCGAGCAGGCGGTGCGGGTCACGGATTTGCTTTTGCAAAGTGGCGGCTTCGGGCTAGTAATCATTGATCTGGGGGATGTTCCAGTGAAACTTGCCCGCCGCATTCCTCTCACTTCGTGGTTTCGCTTTCAACGCGCGGTGGAGAATACTCCGACGGTTCTCTTTTTAATCACATCGGTTCCCTGCGTGCAGACTTGCGCATCTTTGCAGCTTAAATTGCGGGCGTCAGGGAAGAAGTTGTCAGCTATCAACTGTCAGCTATCAGCGGGATCTCGTGATCAAGAGCAATCCATCCCTTCTCATTCTTTGCTTTTGGACGGGCTTCAGGTCGAGGGCGAACTTTTGCGTTCGCGCATGGAGCGTAAACCAGTGCAATCGGTTACCAGATTCTCCACAAAAGCGGTGCGTGCAGGATAAGCTTTTTGGCTCTTGGCTATTAACTTTTTTAATTTCCAAAATTAGGCAGTTGCCGGTTCGAGCTAAGAGCTAAGGGCCAAAAGCTAAGAGCCAGAAATCCCATGTTCTTTGCCTGCATCTTCGTTCCCGATTTTCCTGTGGAAGCGATACAGCGCTCCGAGCCTAAGCTGCGATTACAAGCGGTCGCTATTCTCGATGGCAAAGTTCCACTACAGAAAGTTTTTGCTCAGAATGAAAAAGCTCGCCGCGGCGGTGTGGAACCTGGAATAGCCAAATTGGAAGTGGAAGCATGCGGCAATATTGTGCTGCGCAGCCGCTCACAATTGCAGGAAGATTTGGCACACGCCGCGCTGCTGGATTGCGCGCAGTCATTTTCGCCGCGGGTGGAAGATATCGGTTGCGACACTATTCTTATTGACCTCGCCGGACTGGAATCACTATTTGGTCCGCTGCCGAAAATTGCACGCGACCTGGCGCGGCGCGCATCGGATCTCGGTCTGGAATCCAATGTGGCCGTGGCTTCGAATCCCGGTACGGCAGTTATCGCAGCTCGAGGATTTTCCGGCGTGACTTTCATTCCACAGGGAACAGAATCGGAACAATTGGGTGGATTGCCGATTGAAGTGCTGTTCGAGGCAGGACAAAGCCTTCAAATCTATGACCATTCACAGCAAGCCGAACAAATTTTAGAAACGCTGAATCGCTGGGGTATACGCAATCTGCGTTCGTTGGCGGCGCTGCCGGAGGTGGCTTTGAGCGAGCGTTTAGGACAGCAGGGTGTGCGTTTGCAGAAGCTCGCTCGCGGCGAAACCTTCCGCACACTCAAACCTGTTGAGCCACTTTTAATTTTTGAAGAAGCAATTGAATTGGAACATCCGCTGGTGTTGCTGGAGCCGCTGGCATTTTTGCTGGGACGGTTATTGGAACAGCTATGCGCCCGTTTAAATGCGCGCGCATTGGCGACGCAGGAATTGCGCTTGAAATTAGAATTAGACAGCAGTTGCCGTGACGAGGAAACGGAACAGAGATTCAGTGGGGTGAGCGAAGGTTCACGCATTTTCGAACGAATACTTCACCTGCCCGTTCCACTGCTGGATGCCAAACTTTTTCTCAAGTTAATTCAGCTTGATTTAAATGCGCATCCGCCGGGAGGGCCCATTCTAAAAATTCATCTGCGGGCGGAGCCGGTGCGGCCGCGCGCGGCGCAAGGCGGTCTCTTTCTTCCTCCTTCGCCGGAGCCCGAGAAACTTGAACTCACATTAGCCCGGATTGCGGGGATCGTAGGCGAGGACAAATTTGGATCGCCGGCATTGCTGGATACATATCGAGCGAATGGTTTTCGCATGCAGCGATTCGTTCCGGATTCGCACGAAAGTTTAAAAAACAAATCCAGCGACGAAAACAACACCGCAGTAACCGCGCTGCGGATCTTCCGGCCCCCAATGCCGGTAACGGTGACATTGCGCGATGGCAGCCCGGCTTGGATTGCATGTCACAAGCGCTCCGAAATTCAAGGAGAGATTCTGTGGTCCGCTGGGCCGTGGCGTTCTTCAGGAGATTGGTGGGAACGGGAATCGTGGTCCAGAGATGAATGGGACATTGCCGTGCAAGCGGAAACAGAGATTACGTTATATCGCTTAGTCCACGATTTACTCGACGGACGGTGGTTTGTAGAGGGGATGTACGACTAAGGAGAATAGGTTGCACTGCACTATAGAGTGCGCATCTTTCATTAAATTGTCATCTTGAGCGCAGGGAGCGGATTCGCTTGCGAGTCCGCTCCCGAAGTCGAAAGACCTGCTGTTTGCGGGCACTGAGTCGCCTTTTGGTAGTGCGCCAAGCAGGTCTCTCGACTGCGTGAGATCGTCCGAGACGAACGATCTCCCTCCGCTCGAGATGACAACTATTAAATGTATCCAAAACCGCATTATTGATGCTCCATGAAGTGCTTTCCCAACGTTAACCGTGATTATCCGAAATCATACTGTTTTATCACGAGGAAACCTCTCGCGTAGCACCATCCAATTGGTTTGCCGCCATGTACGTTGAACTCCACTCTCGCTCTGCTTTTAGTTTCCTTGAGGGCGCTTCCCTGCCGGAAAATCTAATCGCGGCTTGCGCCAGGTTAAACATGCCGGCAATGGCGCTTTTGGATCGCGACGGCGTTTATGGGTCTGCGCGTTTTCATGGGGCTGCAAAAAAAGCAGGAATCAAAGCACATGTGGGGACGGAGATCAGTTGCGAGATTTCAGAAGTTCAGATTGAAAATATAAATACACAACAACCCCGATCAATCTCCGATCCACAATCTGACATCTGCAATTCTTTTCGCCTTCCCCTTCTCGTATCTTCTCGCACCGGGTACCAGACTCTTTGCCGCCTCATTACCCAAATGAAGTTGCGTTCGAAAAAAGGTGAAGGCGCGGTTCGCGAGAATGAACTGCAAGCCCATGCGGAAGGCATCATCTGCTTAACTGGCGGCGATGATGGCCCACTGGCCATAGCCCTTGCCCATGGCGGCGTCGAAGCGGCCCGGCAGTGCCTTGAACGGCTTTCCTCCATTTTCGGACGTAACAACGTTTACGTTGAACTGCAAAGGCATTTTCATCGTGAACAGGAAGCCCGCAATCACATCGCAATTGAGCTAGCCCGGTCACTTAAGCTTCCGCTTCTGGCGACGAATGACGTTCGTTATGCGCGTAAGCAAGAGCGCGAGCTCTGTGATGTGTTCACCGCGATTGGAAATAATTGCGCGCTGGCCGGTGCTGGACGTTTATTGTCCCGCAACTCCGAACGTCATTTGAAGTCCCCACAAGAAATGCAGGATCTCTTCGCCGATCTGCCGGAAGCCATCGCAAACACAATGGAATTGTCGTCGCGGCTGGACTTCACTCTGGAAGACTTGGGATACGAGTTCCCAAAATATCCAGTTCCAGAAGGCGAAACCATGATGTCAGTTTTGCGCGAGCACACGCGCGAAGGTTTTCAGCAACGATACGGGCGTGCCTCAGCGGAGCTAAAGGCACGTGCGCGACGCCAGGTTGAGCGGGAATTGATGTTGATTGAGAAGCTCGATCTCGCCGGTTACTTCCTTATCGTTTGGGATTTGGTCCGTTTCTGCCGTGAGCAAAATATCCTCGTTCAAGGACGCGGCTCCGCGGCAAACAGTGCCGCATGTTATTCGCTTGGCATTACCGCCGTGGACCCTGTTGGAATGGATCTTCTCTTCGAGCGCTTTCTCTCCGAAGAGCGCGGCGAATGGCCGGACATTGATCTCGATCTTCCCAGCGGTGATCAACGCGAGCGCGTCATCCAATATTTATACAAGCGCTATGGCGAGCGCGGCGCAGCCATGACCGCGAACGTGATTACTTATCGCAGCCGTATGGCCTCGCACGAAATGGGAAAAGCGCTGGGTTTCGATCCCGAAACTCTTAACAAAGTTTCTGCTGCCGTCGCCAACTGGGAATATCGTGACGAGAATGACACGTTCGATCACCGTTTTCGCGATGCTGGTTTGGATCTCAACCATCCGCGATTGCGCAAATATTTCGAGCTCTGCGTTGCCGTGCAGGATTTGCCGCGGCATCTCGGCCAGCATTCGGGCGGCATGGTGATTTGCCAGGGACAGCTTGATTCGGTGGTGCCGCTCGAACCAGCATCCATGCCCGGCCGAGTGGTGGTGCAATGGGACAAAGATGACTGCCATGATTTAGGAATCATAAAAGTGGATCTGCTAGGGCTTGGAATGATGGCGGTACTGGAAGATTCGCTTCAGCTCATTCGCGATAATTATGGAGAAGAAGTATATCTTGCGCATCTGCCCGCTGATGATCCGGAGGTTTATTCCACGTTGCGAAAAGCCGATACCATTGGCATGTTTCAAATCGAAAGCCGCGCGCAGATGGCATGCCTTCCGCGTCTCCAGCCCCGAACGTTTTATGACATTGTGGTGCAGGTTGCGATCATTCGTCCCGGGCCGATTGTGGGGCAGATGGTAAATCCTTATTTGCAACGGCGGCAGGGGCGCGAAACTGTCGTCTATCCGCACCCTTCGCTGGAGCCCGTGCTGGCGCGTACTTTGGGAGTTCCTCTTTTCCAGGAACAACTGCTGCGAATGGCCATGATTGCTGCTAACTTTACCGGCGGCGAGGCCGAGGAGTTGCGCCGGGCCATGGGATTCAAGCGATCCCGAATGAGAATGCTGGAAATTGAAGCCAAACTCCGAGCCGGGATGGAACATAACGGAATCGCGCGCGAAGCTCAGGAACAGATCGTTCTCTCCATCACTTCTTTTGCTCTTTATGGATTCCCGGAATCCCACGCTGCAAGTTTTGCGCTGATCGCCTATGCCAGCGCTTATTTGAAGTGCCATTATCTGGCCGCTTTCACCGCGGCACTGCTCAACAATCAGCCCATGGGATTTTATCGTCCGGCTACGGTTGTGAAAGATGCGCAGCGGCACGGACTGAAAGTATTACCGATTGACGTGATGAAATCGGATTGGTTATGCACGCTCGTTAAGCATCAAGATAAAATCGCTCTTCGCATTGGTCTTCGTTACGTTCGTGGATTACGCGAGGAGGCTGCTCAGGCCCTGGTGCAGCAACGCAACATCGGTGCATTCACTTCCATTCGTGATTTGATTCATCGCGTACCCGAGTTGAGAAAAGATGAACTCAATACTTTGGCGGAAATCGGAGCGTTAAATTCAGTTTCCAGTTTTGAGATCCCTGTCCCCAGAAACTCGGAACTGAGAACTGGGAACTTCCCGATTTCCGGCGATTTGAGACTTAAGACTGAAAACCTGAAACTTCACCGCCGCGATGCTCTTTGGCAAGTAGAGCGCGCAGTTCGCCATTCCGGGCCACTCCTTGATGAATTGCCAGAGTCAGATTCGAAATCACCGTTACAAGCCATGAATGTAGAAGAGCGTTTAGTCGCTGATTTTCGCGGAACTGGAATGACCGTAGGACCGCATCCCATGCAATATCACCGTACTCAGATGAACAAATTGCGGATTCACAAGGCCAGTGAACTCAGCCACATTCCCAATGGTCAATACTTAAGGATTGGAGGTTGCGTGATTGCCCGCCAGCGTCCTGGCACGGCAAGAGGATTTGTATTTTTAAGTCTGGAGGATGAAACCGGAGTCGCCAATGCCATCATCAACCCGCAGCTTTTTCAGAAAAACCGTCTACTAATAACTTCCGAACAGTTTCTTATGATCGAAGGCATCTTGCAGAATCAAGATAACGTTATTTCCGTCAAAGCCGCCCACGTGGGCGCTCTTTCCATCACTCAGGCGCCAACCAGTTCCCACGACTTTCATTAATCTGCTCAGCGTCCTTTTTTTCTTATAAATAAGTCCACTCCAACGATCACACTGCGCCCCGGCATGATCACGCCCTGAACTTCTTCATATTGCGTATCGCTCAAGTTTGAAAACGCAAGATGCGCGCCCGCATGCTGGAATTCACGACCGAGGTCAGCGTCCCAGACACCGTACGGATCACTTGAATACCTGCTAGTGACACCGATGCGGCTTCGCGCCACCAATTTTCCGGGCAGCTTTCCCTGCCATGCGACAACAGCATCCGCGCCCGGATAATTGAAAATATACTTCGATTGAAGACCATTCAAAGCTTGCTGCGCACCATACAGGCCGGTATAAGAAAAATCTACTTCCTGACTCCGCGGCAGCCGCATCCCGAAAGATGCTTCCACCCCGGTAAAGTTTATGCTGTTGACGTTCGTTGCTTGGTAGGGTCCGTTGCTCGACACGCTCCGCACGTAGTCAATATCATTTTTTTCGCGGCGTTCGAAGACCGTGACTTCCGCCTTATAGCGGCCCCCCTGGTTCCATACCAGGCCCCCTTCATAGCTCCACGCAGTTTCCGGTTTGAGGTTTGCATTTCCGAGATTCGCCGGATCGCTGTAGTAAAGATCGGTGTACGTGGGCAAACGAAATGCACGGCTGGCGCTGGCTTTCAGCTTCCAGCCGGATTTGATCCAATACCCAGCTGCAACGGTTGGAGCAAACTCGGAGTCGCCAGTGTCGAAAATCTCTTCGCGCGCTCCCAAAGAAAAAGAAAAGCGCCGCCATGCGCGCACATCATAATCGGCATACACCGCACCGTGACTGCGAGCGTGATTCCCGAGGTTGTTGCTCTCTATTGATTCATGAAAGCCTTCGCCCCCATAAAACAGACTCGAGTTCTGGCCCAGCGATTCCTTCCTGCGAAGCGCGGCCTGCCAGCTTTCATCAATATGATTATTTTCGTAAATCGAGGGATTATCACGAATCAGAACAAATTCGTCAGTGTGCCGGCGATACCCCAAATCAAACTCAGTCTTATCGCCCAGATCCTGCTTTAATCCAGCGAACCACGATTTCGTCCGTTCCCAGGAATTGAAGTTTCCGTAAAACTGGTCCGCTCCAAAAGGCTTGTCTCCATGGCCCAGCATTACAAGCGTGCGCCCCAATTCAGTCTTAGCTCCCGAGTTGGAAAATATCGTAAGAGTGCGATAGTCACGATCTGGCCGGAAGCCGCTGGAGGCGTCTCGCGCGACGCTCAGTTGTTCGTCTAATTTGTCACCCACAATGGCGGCCGATACAGTTTCCTCGTCGGTTCCAAAGTTGCCGATTGCAGAGCCAACGTGAAATTCTGAATACGCGGGTGGTCCAGTAATGAAATTGATTGTCCCTCCGACTGCATCGGAGCCATAGAACGTCGAGCCAGCGCCCCGCAAAATTTCGATTCGCTCCAGCGACTCCGTAGGCAGGGGCGGGTCCATATCGTGATGACTGCTCTGCACGTCGTTCATGCGTAAACCGTTCAATAGCACAAGCGTCTGCGCGAAGGTCGAACCACGGATGGATAGGTCCGCCTGAACTCCGTTAGGGGCACGCTGCTGCAAGTCAACCGAAGGATCGAGTTGGAGATAGTCAGTCCAATGGTTGAACAGCATTGAGTTCTCACGAGTATCAATGACCTCGACCGACCGGTCTATTTCGTTCACCGGAACCGGTGCGAATGTGCCAGTCACAACCACTGATTCCTTTCGGGTTTCGATTTTCTGTTCTTTCCCACATTTGTCACTTGCGTGGGGTTCATCCTTTGAGCAGTTTATTTTTGGGCCGTCCGAAAAAGCATTTATCGCGCAAAGTGAGCAAATGCTTCCAAACAAAAGGATATGAACAACTTTCAAGAAGCCTCCAAAATCAAAGTTTCCCCATCCGGGACGGATTTGCGACGCGGCCTGCTGTCTGGTCCCGAAAAACGTTCCTCCGGATAAGCTTTTTTCTTATTCCGAAGTACACATTCACAGGCGATTCGGTCTATGATTAATACATCATCCGCCGTAACTTTGTGTCTAAATTGGATCGGCTCACTGCCGACCCCTCAATTCATTCATCCAGTGTTCAATTGAACCTGGTATTCGTTAAGGAGTAACCAAAATGGCAAGAAAATCCCCCCGTCCCAGCAATGCAACCGATAAACAAGTAATCACCATGCCGGAAACCACCAGCCCGGTGCCGCAGATCAAGAAGAACCCATCTTCGGTAAGCACGATATCAGGGAATTCCTCGACGATGGATGTGGAAACCAAAATCCGCCAGCGGGCCTATGAATTATATGAGCAGCGAGGTTACACGCCGGGATCCGACCAGGAAGACTGGCTCAGAGCCGAGCGTGAGGTACTGAGCCGTTCCGGCAATCGGCAGCAAAGCGCCTGAATTGAGTTCACGTTGGTTGGGCGCGCGGCTGATCCTCTCTCTCGCGTGGCCATTTGCGCGAACCCGTGTTCCTGTGTGAAAGTGATCTCAAGCGCCACGCAGTTGCCTCCTTGCGCGTTTTCTGAAAAGATACGTGAGGATCATTCCCCATGTCGCAAATCGGTAGTTTTGCGCTTTTGCTCGCGTTAGCCCTCGCCGGGTATAGCTTCCTAATCGGTGCCTTGTCTCTTGTACTGAAGGGGCCGGCTTCTGAGTGGCTGGGAGAAACCGCGCGGCGAGCCGGTATCGCGACCTTTGCGCTGGTATTGCTCGCCGCAGGCGTATTGGTTACGGCCGCGTTCACAAATGATTTTTCCATTGCTTATATCTATCACCACAGCAATCGTGATTTGCCCGGTCCGTACAAATTTGCCACGCTTTGGTCCGGACAGGAGGGGTCGCTTCTCTTCTGGTCCTTACTACTTTCCGCTTACGGCTTGATCCTGCGCCTGCGTCATAAAACTGACAGACGATTATTTGCCCACGCATCGGTGATCATTGCCGCAGTTCAGATATTTTTCCTCCTGCTGATGAATATCGCAGCGAATCCGTTTGGGATCATGCAAGGAGCATTGCCGGCCGACGGCGCGGGGCTAAATCCGTTATTGCAATATCCGGAGATGGTCATCCATCCGCCAATGCTTTATTCCGGCTACACAGGATTCACAATTCCATTTGCTTTCGGACTGGCCGCGCTCATTGGCCGCTATCCCGGCGAAAAATGGATCCACCTCACGCGCCGTTGGACGATGATTGCCTGGTGTTTCCAGAGCATCGGAGTTTTACTCGGCGCGCACTGGGCTTACGCAGTTCTCGGCTGGGGCGGATACTGGTCGTGGGATCCTGTCGAAAATGCGTCCCTGATGCCGTGGCTCACCGGTACCGCATTTCTTCATTCCGTAATGATGCAGGAAAAGCGCGGCATGATGAAAGTGTGGAACGTCTGGCTAGTCTTCATCACCTTCATGCTGTGCATTTTCGGCACGACGATCACTCGCAGCGGAATGATTAGCTCCGTTCATGCTTTCGCGCAATCCGAGATCGGCCC
>PNAR01000405.1 GCA_003169715.1 Acidobacteriaceae bacterium
CCTACTACCTTGGTCCCATGTATCCAATGCTGATCGCGGCAGGCTGCGTGGTCTGGGAGAGATGGCCTTTCGTAGGGAAAGCCGCCCCCGGCTTTCCAGCGGAGCGAAGCTCTGCAATCATTAAAACTCGAACCAAACCCTCACCGGCAATTCAGGTCGTAACGTGGACGCTAGCCACGATCGCCGCGATCACTTCCTTCGTGCTCTTCACTCCAATCGCCCCCATCAACTCCCGCATATGGAAGACCACAGCCAGGTTCCAGGACAACTTCCTGGAGGAAATAGGATGGCCGGACCTGGTCGCAACCGTCGCGCGAGTGTACGAATCCTTGCCGCCCACCCAGCGCCCGCAAACCGGAATCGTCGTCGGAAATTATGGCGAGGCTGGCGCGATCAACCTATACGGCCCGAAGTACAATCTTCCGCCAGCCATCAGTGGAACCAACTCGGCATGGTACAGAAGCTATCCTCAAAGCCAGCCCCAAACTCTGATTGCCATTGGCTTCGACAGTGACTACCTAGCGGAACACTTCGAACATTGCGATCTCGTCGCTCACAACACGAATCCCTATGGCGTGATCAATGAAGAAAGCCGCTACCACCCAAACATCTATCTATGCCGCCATTTGCTTCAGCCCTGGCCTGAGTTTTGGAGGGGCTTTCAGAGGTTCGGCTGAATCGCGCCCGGACATCGCCAAACTATCACAGTTGCGGGAAGCGGCTTGCGTCTGCGGAAGTAACTGGCAAGAACGAAACGAGGCCATTCTAATCCTGCCGCAAGGCGTCATTAAACTTCGCGTGCTCAGAAGTGATTTTCATGAAGGCTTGGTTGGTGAAGGCCCAGGCGCAAAAACCGGCGTGAGCGTCCCACCATCGTTCGGCACAGGGGGCTGTTTTGTATGTTCGATCTTGATCCGATAAGGGAAGACATTCGTTACCCTCTGAGAATCAACTTCTATCCACACATTAACCGTGAGAAATCCCGGTTGCGCGATTGGCACACCAAAAAGGTTAACGTATGACCTTGTCCCTTGCTCGTCTTTGGAGAAGTGCTCAAACTGCACGCGTGCCTTAATTGGAGACGGCGATCCGTCCGGATGTAGCACTTCTACGACTTGCTCTACTTTATTCTTGGTCTCATCATCCACAAAAAACCACTCGCAGAGGATTGACCACGGGGTGAAACTAACCGTGTCTTTAGGGATGGTCTCTCCTTCGGGCACAAGTGCCGAGAGAGCTTGAAACACTGATATAACAGAGGGCTTCTGCTGCTGGTCTATGATGATCTTTTCGCAGACAAGGAAACTGCCGAGGCGTGGCATAAGTTTCTTAGGCGTATTGAAGTTCCAACTCACCAATGGTTGCCTGATTCGGCGGAGCAAGAGGTTCAGAAACCTCCGTATGCACACCAAACGCAACCTTAGCCAATTGAGCCGCAGCACTCCACCCATCTGGCGGCTGATCGAAAAACCACTGCGCTCCTCCAATTATCCACTGATATCGCAGTTCATCGTAACCGTATTCCACATCATCATTTCCGAACTCTGTGCCACAGCATGGACAGATATGGTAATCCTGAGGGGGATATGGCATCTCGCTGAAGAAACACACCGGACAACGATAAGTCATTAATCAGCCCTCGCGCAATAATCTGCGAACAATTGTGCAACTCCGTGGTGCCGCGTTACCGTGCTTGGCGCTGGAATGTAGAACGTAGCCAATACAGGACTGGCTATCGTAGCCACCCCGAAATGTACGGTTAAAAAATCCATCCGATTTCGACATTTACCGTTCGGTCTAGTGCATTCGTGTGTATCGGAATTCATAGGCCCGAACATGAACGCGTCCGCCATTTGTTCATACGCGACCGCCGTCCCGACTCCGAATTCGTGCCCGTGTCTCTTGAAGTGAATGTCTCTTTCCTTTACGCTCGAAAAAGGCACGAGCCGCATATTACCTTACATTCATTACAGATGGTATGGCCTTCTCCCGACCGGATCAAATTACCGGGGTGTCGGGCCAAAATCCCCATTGTTCTATTAGATGCCTCGTCACGACGTATGTTGTGTCATACAGTTGGTTAGCCAACGCAATTAGTGCCACATCTGCCGTGTTCCCAAATACTTACAGCGTCTTGACGTTTCGACCCTCCCAGAAAAGACATCACAAGAGACCGAAAAACGCACGGGCACATGTACCCGTGCGTTTCGTAGGCATAAATAACGAGGCAAAATATTTGGATCCAAGGGTTTAGCTCGCTGAAAACCTAAATTCGTTGATTTCTGAGTATTTTGAGCAAGAACGCGACAAAAAATCTAGATCAATTGGCGTGGCTTTTCATCATTCGCGCAACCCATAACTCAAGCTGCGCCGTGGATGAGGGCCCGACCCCATCCACGAATCGCAGCACATCACCCAGCTAGGAGGCATCAGGTGAATGTAAAACTCGGAAGCTGTTGCCGCCTCGCGACCAGACCAGCAATAGAGCGTCTTGTCCATTCGGAACTGCTGACAACGCGCGCTGCACATCGGCCGCACTTTTTACTTCGTGACGGTTAACGCCTTCCACTACATCTCCAGGCTGCAATCCCGCATTGTCCGCGGGGCTGCCGGGCAGCACGCGCTCAATGACCGCGCCCTGCACGTCGCCCGGGGCTTGCAGTTCTTGACGGCTTTCCGGAGTCACATCCCCAAGGCCTAAGCCCCATCGCGCTTTGCCATGCTGGCCGCCGGTCCCGTTCTCGGCAACGTCACGTTTTCCCATTTCTTCCAGCGTGACCGGAACCGTGACATCTTTGCCATCGCGAATCACCGCTAATTTAAGCGTGGTGCCGGGACGCTTCTGGCTAACTTCCACCTGCAATTCGCCCGCATCGCCCACCTTTTGTCCGTCAATTTGAGAAATTACGTCTCCGACTTTCAAGCCGGCTTTCGCGCCCGGTGAATCGGGCTCGACTTGGGTAACGACCGCTCCCCGGTTATCTTTCACTTCGAAAAATTTGGAGTTGTCAGGAGTGATATCGCTGATCCCAATTCCAATGTAGCCATGTGTCACCTTGCCATATTTGATCAAGGCTTCGACGGTTGGTCTTACGATTTGCGTTGGAATTGCAAAGCCCATTCCCGAAAACGATCCGGAAGGTGAAACCAGGAAAGTATTGATTCCCACGACCTCACCCCGAGCGTCCACCAGCGGACCCCCCGAATTTCCGGGATTGATCGCCGCGTCGGTTTGAATGAATTCCCCCGGCTTCCGCGCGTCGTCCGAGTACGGGTTTGGACGATTCAGAGCGCTCACAATTCCGCGCGTGACGGTGAACCGAAATCCGAATGGATTTCCGAAAGCCAGCACCGTTTCTCCCGGACGCAACTCTGTAGAATCTCCCCACGGCACGCTCGGCAGATCGCCAGCGTTGACTTTGATCACCGCCAGGTCAGTCAAAGGATCGGTGCCGATTAACTTCGCCGGCAAAATCCTTCGGTCACCCATTGTGACTCGAATGTCCATCGAGCCATCCACCACATGGTTGTTGGTAACGATGTAGCCGTCAGGCGAAATAATGACGCCCGTCCCAATGCCATGTTCCACTCGCTACTGCGGTTGACGTTGCATGTGTTGGCCGAAAAACGGCCCGAAAAATTGCTGCATGCCGTCGGGCAATTCGCTGTCGTCCGCGGCATTTTGTTTTGATTGCGAAGTCACCGCGACATTCACGATCGCGGGGGTAACCCGAGCTGCCACAGTTTCCATTGCACGGTCCAAAGCCAGCAATGGGCCGACGCTGTTGTCATCGAGCGCAGCCACCGCCGGTGCAGGTGCTGCCGCTTTTGCTATGGTCGGCTTAAGAGTTGCGAACCCAGCCAAAGACGCAACAACAGCAACCGCCAGCACTGGGACTATGAACCGATGCTTGAAGGTTTTCTTTTTTCCTTTTGCATTTATGCCTGTCATGGGTGTTGGTATGTTTTCGTTCAAGCTGCTCATTTTCTATTCTCCTTAATTGAGTAACTAATTATTTAGTTTCTAGAGTTAAACTTTTGCCAATGTCGTTGCGCACATATCTCTTAAACTTTCTTTGCCGGAAGTGTGTTTTGGGTAGATGTGGCCGGCTTGAAAACCGTCAACTGCCACATGTGAATGGTCCAATACTCGGGAGATTGACTGTCACGCTGAAATCGCGTTACAACCAGCACGGTTTGCGTAACTAGAGCCTCGCGTTTGCTTGCTGTGTTCTTGCTTTGCAAGGGAGACCGATAGCTCTCGCTCCGACGGAACTTAGCTTCGATGATGTTGTTACCAACAATATTTTGATTCTCGTTTCTTGCGGACGAGAAAGTATGCCTCGTTTTGAACGAGGTCGTGCGAACTTTGCCGCGGGGAAAGGGCACATTGGCGGTGGCAATCTGCATTGAATGTTCTGGAGCCTTCGCCGCAACGTTAAAATTTGCCGCCGTCAAGGCAGCTGGCGCCTCATCTCTGAAAGTCACCAGACTCGGGACGCCGGGCAGAACTACAAAACCTAGCAAGAAAGACACTGCCACCAGCAACGACGCAGGTTTCCAGGAACGCGTTGTGCTTTTGCGATTCCCATCCAGAATCTGCTTGATTCGGGCCGATGTTTGGCGCATGCGGCTGACCGCGGCTTGAGCCAGAGAAAATTCCCTTCGCATAAAACTTTTCTCCGCAACCGCCAGGAGCGAATGAGCGTAGGCTCGCGGATTTCCCGTGTGAGCCAGCACAATATCGTCGCACGCCATTTCTCTTTCCAAAGAAATCCGTCTCTCGATCCACCACACTCCCGGATGGAAAAACAGAACCGCTTGGATAAGTTTTTGCAAAAGATTGGTCCAGTCATCCCATCGCCTGACGTGAGCAAGTTCATGCAATAGCACTGGCCTGAGTTGCGACGCAGACAAATCCTTCAATGCCCAGGTGGGCAATATCACAAGCGGCTTGAAGAAGCCAACCGCCGTGGGAACGCTCAATTCATCCGAGACACGAAGCCTAACACCCCTCTCGCAACTCAGATCCTTAAGAGTCTGCTGGAGAATCGGGTCCAGGCCTGCGAGGTTGACGATCCTGCAATTCCTGCGAAGTCGGCGCAGTCTCACGAGCCCGGTAATAACTCGAAGCAGCGCAACGGCTGCAAAAACGCTCCACACCGCAAAAACAAACACTGCCCATGAACTCGAAACCGTTATCAGCGAATGGGACGGACCGGCGTTCACCGAAGAAACGGACCTCTGCCGAATACCTTCGACCAAAGGCAACAACGAAATCGTAATTAACGCGCTATACAAAGCCGCGAACCTGGCGCCGGAACTATGACGTCCACACACTCGTAGTGCCGCCCACGCAAACAATGCGATTGGAATCCCCCCCGCAATGCAAACCAAAATTCCAGCCGCTAATGTTTCCGCGATTCCCTGAAGGTGCATGAGCGAGATCATGACCGCTCCCCATCGCGCAGCAGTTCGCGCAGGCGCTTCAATTCCTCCGCGTCAATATCTTTATCTTCCAAAATGTTTAAAACCAGAAGTTCATGCGAATCCTTGAAGAAACGGCTCATCAAATGCCGAACTTCGGAGCGAGTCGCATCCTGGCGCTCGACCACAGGCATGTAAACGTGTGCACGGCCATCCTTGATATGACCGACGTAGCCTTTTTTCTCCAGAATTCGGATCGTGGTTAGCACCGAGTTATAGGCGAGAGGCCGCTTTTCCGGAAGCGAATCCACGACTTCCTGTACCGTAGCCTTCCCTTTCAGCCACAGCACGTCCATAAGCCGTAATTCAGCCTCGGTAAGCGTTGCTGACTTTCTCGGAGGCACCCTGTATCTCCCGCGTTCAGTTAGTTAGACGCACAAACTTGCCAAAAGTAACTAATTAATTAGTAAGACAGCACCTAGAGTCCCTTAACCACTCATTCTAAATAAGTTAAATAGATTGTGAATTAATTGGATGGCTCCAACAGATGCTCGCTGCCTCTAAGTCGGTCCAGGAACGCATGCTCGCGCACAAGGCGCTCGTGCATGGTCGAAACTTCCTTCAGCGATAGCCTGAGGCCCGGGAACGCGATCTTAATCCATAGCAGGCACAACACCAGGATTGATAACAGCCTCAGCTGGACCGCCGCACTCACCAACTCCCGCGCTTGCTGTGACCGCTGACCCCCAGCCACGGAATTAAGATGCTTTCCCAATGCGATCAGCAACGCCGCATTCCCGCTGGCGCACATCACGTATTCAATAGCGGCTCTCAGGCGCAGCCGCTGAATGTCCCTGAAAATTGACGCCGGCAGATTTTCTCTGAGAAAGTTCTCTTCCGCGGGATCAATCAGGTTGTTAAACGCCAGTACATCGAGCGGCTCGATTAGCGCCTTGGGATTCGTCCCACCAACGCCGCTTGTTCGGCCCGCAGCAACGCGGTAGAGTGCGAGTCCCAGCAAAGCGGCCAGCAGTGTGACTGCGATAATAATGATCAAATTCATCTCCGTAACAGTTGTAGCAAGGCTCTGTTCCATGAATGCACATCCCATTGTGCCGGCGGCTGGCCGGCTGGGCCCGACTCCTCCGGCAGGAAGTAGAACGCCCTCACCCAACAGAGCACCGCGACGGCATAAGCGCTGTTGGAGAGTAATGAAAGCTGGTGCTGGCTCGACATGCCAAACTGGAACCTGATGGTGTAAGCGATCAGATTCACGCCGCTGAACAATCCAAATCCGAAAGCAATCCACAGAGTCTGCCACTTCCATTCCAATGCCAGGAGGGAAGAAGCGAGTGCCAGAAACAACAGCAGTCCTGCCTGCACAATTTCGACGCTGCGTTCCATTGCGAACATTTGGCCTAAATACTTATAGGAATCCGCGCCTGTGCTATAGGCTGCCACGAGGATTGCGGAAAATAGAAAGAAAACGCTCGCCCATCGCAGGATTGAAGGACCAATTTGACGGATTCCCTCATAGGGACGAAACACATCCGAAAATAATTCGCATACTACTCCAATTTGAAGAATTGCTTCAATGGCCTGAAAACCGGCGTAGGCGTGAAAATAATTTGTCTGAAGATGCAGCTGATAACAATAGAAGAGGACTGCGAACCGGACTAATTGCTCCAGGGTATAAGCGAAGAACAGCGGATAGTCGCGATAATTCTTGCGCTGCCACATCCGATAAGCAATGGCCGCTTGTAGCGAAGCACAAAACAGCCAAAGCGCATTTACCGCAAAATTCGACATTAGAACCCGCTAATCTTGAGAAGGTAGCACGATATGGCCCATTTCGGTCCATATTAATTATCGTCCATTCCCATTTTGGCAGGTCGCACGACTGGGATGTTTCGGACTTTCCGCGAGAACAGCGAGGTCTTGCATTCCTTATTGTTTTCTTGGGCTTCGGAGACCGTGGTCGAACTCGTTTAAATTGTCATCGAATCACTTCCTTCTCTGCCCCTGTAAAAGAGCTACCGATCGCTTTTCATCTATCAAATGCCGGCGGCCGTCCTCGCTGGCCGTTGCGCCGTCCTTAATAAGTTCGATGACCTGCGCGGGAGTGAGCGAAGGATCGAGCGCAAATAGTTTTGCCGCGAGATTAACCACATTCGGTGACGCCATCGAAGTGCCGGACAACTTGAGCCTCGCTCCTCCCGGAACATAGCTTTCAACGTTATAGCCGTCCGCATCCACAACCACAGTGTCGCCGTAGCTGGTGAAGGAAGTTTCGTCTCCCGCCTGATTCACCGCGCCGACCGCAATAAGGTTTGGCAAACGCAGCGACGGTGGAACGTCGTCAATGAAATCAGGATTGCTATCGCTATTTCCTGCGGCGGCAACGAACAGCGTATCGGGCGCACTCTTGATTGCGTTTTCAATAGAGGCGCGCCAGATAGCGTAGAGATCAGCAGCACGCTTCTTGCGTTCCGCAGGATCGGCTCCACCCCCGGTCTTCGAAATCCAAGCTTCAAATTCCTGCGGCTCGTCTCCCCAACTCATGTTGACCACGCGGACTTTGCGAGAGCGAAAATAGTCGGACATTTGCTGGAAGTCTGCGCCGAGACGGCGAGCCCATTCGTCTGTAGGCGGGAATGGAAGGTCCGGCAGCTGATCGTTGAAGCGGGCGACAACCAGGCGTGCAGCAGCATTACCCCGAACCGCGATTCCCGCGCAGTGCGTCCCATGGCTGTAAGATCCGAAAACTTTATCGGCCTCGAAGATCTTCTGACGCATCTGGTCTGGAGTAAAAGTGCTGACCTTTCTCTGCACTTCATCCGCATCTGGTGAATCAATGCCTTCTTCGATAT
>PNAR01000396.1 GCA_003169715.1 Acidobacteriaceae bacterium
TATGCCGCTCCTTCGGAGCTGGTTCGTGAACGGAATTGGCAGCTCGCGGAGATGCAGAACCTAATCCGCCTGTACTCCTTCAAACAAATCCGTCTCCGATGGCATTGCACCATATTTTACCGACGCTGCGAGATGGAACCTTTCCACGTCTCCGCGACCGCGAATATTTTGCTCGAACATCGGCCACAACGGCGACTGGCTGGTATGGGTTTTGAAGGCTGCGATTTTCGTTTCAAGCTGCTCGCGAATATCAATGACGGTGGTCGCAGGAGGCATGGTAATCGGCTGCCGGCCAGGGATCGCAAAATCAGCGGTCGCATAATAAAGCTTCTGAGTTCGGTGCGATTTTAGTCCCTCCGCTAGTTGGTCAGGATAACGGTTATCGCGCCCCGCCCAATGGAACGCCAGCGAGGCGAACACGGAAGCCATGGAGTGATCCGGATGACCGGTCAATCCTCCTTCGGGTCCAAATGTAAGCATCACGTTCGGACAAAACCGGCGGACATGATGCGTCAGATCGCAAACTACGCGGTATAAATCCTGGCGATAAAGCTGACCGTCGGGATAATCCAGCACCATTCCCTCAGAAACCTTCAGCATTTCGCAGGAAATCGCAAATTCCTTTCGCCGAATGTCGGCCAGTTGCTGATCGCTCTTTGCCACGCCCCTGTGGGTCGCAGCTTGACCGGGCGTAAGGCAGATCACACAAGTCTGAACTCCGAGATCGCCATATTTCCGCAGGCACCCGCCGAACCCTCCTGCTTCGTCGTCTGGATGGGCCGTAACGCACATCAGCCGCATGCCCTGGTTATTGGCTGGTTTTTGAGGCATCGCATGATTGTATCGCGGGGGGCTTATCCCACTCCGCGGGCTAGGTATGCAATTGTTTGCGCTTTGCCAGTTCTCCCCAAATAAATATCCGAACAATCGCCCGCATGCCATCTAAAATCGAAAGGGACCTTTCGCCAAAAGGGCCGCCGGATAAGGAGTCTGCGTGCACGTACTCGTCACGACCGACACGTTGAGCGGTGTTTGGACATACACGCGCGAGCTTGTCACCGGTCTGGTTTCCCGCGGCGCGCGAGTCACGCTGGTTAGCTTCGGAGACATTCCTGGGCCGGAGCAAACGGCATGGATGGATAAATTGCACGGGTTGGAATATCGCCCGACGGCTTTTGGTTTGGACTGGATGCAGGAAGGCCAGGAAGATTTTAAAGATTCTTCCGCGTACCTGGCCGCATTGGTAAAAGAGCGCAACCCAGATTTGCTGCACTTCAACCATCCGTGCTACGGAAGCCTTGCCGTGAAGACTCCTCGAATCGTGGTGGCTCACGGAGATTTAATCAATTGGTGGAAGGCGGTTCACGGCCATGAACCAAAAACCACACAATGGCTGCGACGTTATCGGGAGCGGCTTAACGAAGGTTTGCGCGCGGCCGACGTAGTGGTCGCGCCCACGGTTTGGATGCTGGACTCCATCCGCTCATGCTACATGTCCTCACGGTGCAGCTCGCGGGGGCGAAACGCGATCATCTACCATGGACGCAATCCGGTGTCTTTCAATCCGTACGGGAAAAAAGATGATTCGGTGCTCGCCGTGGGGCGCATGCTAGATCCGGGAAGGCAGATCGGATTGCTAACTCAATACAATCACAGGCTGCCGATTTCAATTGTTGCCTCGGAATCCAGTGCCCAGGTGCCGGGAATTCCGATTCGTGCCGATGTCAAAGCTGCGATTGATGAAACTATCGTTTCGTTGAAGGGACGCCAGACAGAAGTGCAGATGCGCGCACTTTACAGCCGGAGTTTGATTTACGTCGCGACCTCACGCTATGAGCCATTCGGCGTGACGGCAGTGGAGGCGGCATTATCCCGTTGCGCAATCGTGGCGAACGACATTCCGTCTCATCGGGAACTCTGGGGAGACGACGCATTATATTTCCAGCCGAATGATGCATCCGATCTCGCAGCCGTACTTCAGCGCCTGAGCGAAGACCACGAATTATGCCGTACCTATGCTAATCGCGCCTTCCGGAAGGCACACGAATGTTTTACAGCCAAGCAAATGATTGACGGTTATGCTGAACTGTATGACCGCGTGTTGCGGGATGAAATGAACGCCGCGGCTGCTTAATTAGACTTGCGTTGAACTGGCGGCCATTTTGACCTTACCTCTCGCGTTTGAAACGATCATATCTCTAATCTCGTTGAGCTGAAGGCTGGTCATGTCCCGCTTGGGGACGAAAATGAGACCGTTGTTCGGCTTAACGAACATAAAAACACTGCCTGTTTCACAAATGTCTGAAATTCCTCCCCAGTAGTCGGTAGCTTCAAAACTCTGACCTTTCAGTTTGATTCCTTGCCCGTCAATGGTCACGGAAACGCGATCATGCATCCACGGAGTCCTGGCGAATAGGCGGTGCCATCGCCAGCGAGTTACAAGAAGGCTGAACGCAATGATGCCGACTGCTATCAAGGCGCCAATCAAGCCATTGCGTAAGTGCTCAGGGTGATTAAACAAAGCGATTATCACAACGACGAGAATCGTAACTGGATACCAAAATCCGCGAATCAGCGCAAGTGGATGTTTGAGTAGCCACGCGATCTGCGCCGAAACATAATCTGACTCGCGATATTGAATCTCTAGTGTCATGCCGCATAGGGTAGTGGAAAAGACTTCCGAAATTCAACTCATTCTTTCTCTTTGTGTAGCTGTCGCTGGCAGCCACCGACTAGAAGCTGCTATCTTCGTAGTATCGCCAAATCGTTAATCGGAGGCATGCATGGCCGCAGTAAAAATCACTGTCAGGAAAAATGGTCCTTATCGCGTGGAAGCACCCGAAGGTTCCGTGGAGCTAGTTGATGCAGATGGAAACAAGTATGACCTGACCGGCAAACCGGCGTTTTCATTGTGCCGATGCGGGGGATCGGTCAACAAACCATTCTGCGATGGAACCCACAGCAAAATCGGCTTTCAGGGCGCTGAGTTGGCGGTGAAGAAGGCGGACGAACCGCCTGCGCCGAATGCGCCTTCGCAAGGTGACTAAGTTCGCAGAGAACCGGTTTTCTTAGTGCCCCTTTGTGTCCTTGGTGGTTTACAGTCCTGGAAATGCTTGAACCGCGAAGGGCACGAAGTAAAGTTAATGAATTGTCTTCGTTTTGCGCGACATGTAATCCATCAGCAGGTATTGTCCCAGAGTGTAGGGAGTCGTGAAGTAGGCTTTCCCGCGGCACATTTCAGTTACCTTTTGCACGAATTGCACGAGGCCGTAATCTGATGCCAACATGAACGTATTGATCATTACTCCGGCGCGCTTGCACTTAGAAACCTCTTCCAGCGTCTGGCTTACGACAAGCGGATCGAGTCCAAACGCATTCTTATAGATCCGCCCATCTTCTAAAGTCAGGGCTGAAGGTTTTCCGTCCGTGATCATCACAATCTGCTTCATATCCTTGCGCTGGCGCTGGAGGACTCTCTGCGCCAAACGGAGACCTTCCCGGGTGTTGGTGTAGTAAGGACCAACTTGCACGCGAGCCAATTGCGAAAGCGGAACTTCCTCGGCGGAATCGTGAAACAGAATCAGCGACAGCGAATCTCCGGGATACTGCGTCCGAATAAGATGCGATAGTGCCATCGCAACTTTTTTTGCGGGCGTGAACCGGTCTTCGCCGTACAGAATCATGGAATGGGAGCAGTCAAGCATCAGCACGGTCGCGCACGACGATTGATATTCGCACTGATGAACTTGCAGGTCGGAATACTCGATATTCAGCGGCAGCTTCAATCCCTCGCGCTGAATGGCGCTCGAGAGAGTTGCCGTAATATCAAGATTCAACGTATCGCCAAACTCGTAAGTGCGGGATGCGCCGCTGGTTTCGACGCCGGTGGCGAGATCGCGGGTATCGTGACGCCCAAAATTTGATTTACCGAGCGATCCCATTAAGTCGCGCAGGGTCTTGTAGCCCAGAAAGTCCAGACTCTTGTCGGTAATCTCAAACTTGGCTTGCTGGGGATCTCCCGATCGTTTGTTTCCGACTGAAGGCTGGGCAGGGTCATGCGGCTGATCAATGCTGATGTAATCCTCCTGCTGCATGCGCTGGATCAATTGCTCAATCAGCTCGTCAAGATTGCCTTCCATCGCCATTTGCTCGAGTTGCTGGCGCATCTGCTCGTCCAGCAAATCGCTTTCAAAGAGCGCTCGCTCAATGGCGCGGCGGAGGTCATCGAGCGACTGTTCGCTGTCCGTGAACTCGTCGTACATAAAATCCTGAAAGCCGCTCTGAAGAAGATAATCGGAGAGCGCACCGAGGAGATCTTCCAAGCTCATCTCGCCAGCGGGATCAGGAACGTATTTGCTATACCGGATGCGTTTCATGACGGCAGTCGTTGGTCTTGGGTCGTTGGTCGTTGGCTTAAACCATTCCCGAGTTTTTGGGATTGGCCGACGACCAAGGACCAACCGCTAACGACGTTCTTCCTAGTTATACGGTCTTCTGTTTCGAATCGGCATGTCTTCGCGTTCGAAGGGTTTTTCCGGCGGCTTCGGTTGTTTTTCGCCGGCAGTGAAGACGCGTTCTTCGTTTCGTCCGATGCGTTTATGTGCGTGCAGTCCTTCGAGAACGAACTCCGCTGCGGAAACTTGGGCTTCCGTCGTGTCTTTGGGGCCGACGTTTAATTTTGTGGCTTTTTCCACCAGACCTTGAATACCGCGCAACGAATGCAAAGCCTCGGAAGAGCTTGCGCCGTCGGACAGTTGGATTTCTCCTCCAAGATCGAACCATTGCACGATCTGTTGCATGTCCACGCCTTTGAAGTAGGAGTCGTAAGTCTTCGCTACTGCGACCCGGATTAGCTCGCGGCCGACGTGGTCGGCGCCCTTCATCTCGCCTTCGTATTCCAGTTCCAGTTTTCCGGTGATCGCCGGCAGGGCAGCGTAAACGTCTCCGATTCGAGGGATAACCACTTTCTCGTTATGCCGCAAGGCCCGCCGTTCGGCATTTGAAATCACATTCTCCAGGCAGGAAATTGGGAGCCGTTGGCTGACTCCAGAGCGTTTATCAATCTTCTTGTCTTCGCGCGCGCCAAACGCAATCCGTTCCACGACCTCTCGCACGTATTTGGGAACTTGGGTTTTGTTCCCATTTCGCTGCGTCCAGGCTTCCTGTGTGGTAATAGCAATGCCTTCTTCGACCGATGCGGGATAGTGCGTGCGAACCTCCGAGCCGATGCGATCTTTCAGAGGGGTAATGATTTTTCCGCGGGCGGTGTAATCTTCGGGATTCGCGCTGAACACCATCGCCACGTCGAGCGGCAGGCGAATCGGATATCCCTTAATTTGAACATCGCCTTCCTGCATGATGTTGAATAGCCCGACCTGAATCTTTCCTGCGAGGTCGGGCAGTTCATTGATCGCAAAGATGCCGCGATTGGCGCGTGGAAGCAATCCGTAATGTACAGTCATTTCACTGCTGAGTTCATGGCCGCCGCGAGCCGCTTTGATCGGATCAATATCCCCAATCAGGTCGGCGATCGTTACATCCGGAGTGGCGAGCTTTTCCACGTAGCGTTCGTCCGGCGTGAGATAGGCGATTGGAGTGTCGTCGCCGAGGCGGGCGACCTCTTGCTGACATCGCCGGCAGATCGGCGAGTAGGGGTTGTCATGAATTTCGCAACCTGCGACGTAAGGCATTTGCGGATCGAGCAGTCCCGTTAGAGCGCGCAGAATTCGGCTCTTGGCCTGTCCGCGGAGACCCAGCAAAATAAAATTATGGCGTGAAAGAATGGCATTGGTAATTTGCGGCACGACCGTGTCGTCGTAGCCGACGATCCCAGGAAAAATCTGCTTGCTCTGACGAATCTTTGCGATCAAATTATCGCGCAGCTCATCCTTGACCCGGCGCGTCCGCAGATTTTCTTCTGAGAAAGGACTCTGGCGCAACTCGCCGAGTGTCTGAGGGAAACTCATGATAAAAAACCCCACAAAGAACAGCGTTGAACGGATTATACGCCGGACGACCCACGCAATAGCGGGTTCCCACGAAAGGATCTGGGGATATCAACGCGAGCAAGACTTAACGGGATTCAACGGCCACAATAAATACATTCGGCGGCTTGTATTTGTGAGCTGCAATGTAGTGGTATATCAGGTCGGGTGCGGCAAAGACTGTGCCACTGGGATCTGAAACCTCGATTTCTGCCGACCCTAAATGAAGCTCTTGACCATCCAATGTGGCATTCGTCGGATAGGTTTTACAAAAGGGCATGGGTGCCAGCCCCTAGTCTGCGCTACCGGACTTTGACATAACTTAAACAGCTTGCGCAATGTATCTTCATCACTCGTCCCCGTCGGGAAAGAGTGGTGCTCGTCCAACCAACCCACATTCAAGTATTTGTTAGCATCCTTTAGGGCGCGATAGCCATAGCAGCTCAGGTCGGGGAAATACATCGTTGTCGTCCCAATCGGATGACGGTTTCGTGTGACGTATAGAATTGTATATTCAAATGAAATTTGTCTGATATTGACCTTAGACATAAGTGGCATCAGCGGATTGCAAGAAATTTGACTTAAAAAAATATGGTATCCGACAAATTAGACCTCTCAGGGAAAGTTGTCGTGGTTACCGGCGCCTCCATGGGCATCGGCGAGGCGATTTCCAAAACGTTTGCCGATCATGGCGCTTCGGTCGTTATGCTCTCGCGTGATGCCGGACGTGCGGAAGCTGCACGCGCTCGAGTGGGCCACGCTGAGAAGACGCTGGCGCTTGCGTGCGATGTGCGCAATCGCGAAGAAATTGACCGGGTCATTGGACTCACGTTGCATCACTACGGCCGCATTGATGTCTGGATCAACAATGCGGGTCACGGATTGTTAGATTCGGTGGCCGATGCAGATATGGCGGCCTGCCGCGAGACGTTCGACACTAATTTGTTCGGAACGATTGAAAGCATGCAGGCAGTGATTCCCGTCATGAAGCAGCAAGGTTCTGGGACCATCGTCAACATTTCCAGCGTTGCGGGACACGTGCCGGTGCCGTTCCTCGCAATTTACAGCGCAACGAAATTCGCCATGAATGCGATTGGCAAGGGCGCGCGGGTCGAACTAAAGAAATTCGGAATCAATGTGTTGACGGTTTGTCCGGGGTACGTGCGCACCGATTTTGGCGCGAATGCGATCCGGGGCAGGGAATTGAAACAAGTCCGCCCGGGATCAGTGCGGGGAATCAGCGCCGAACGAGTTGCGCGGGCGGTATTCCGGGGATATTCGAAGAACAAGCGTGAAGTTATTGTCCCCTGGACTATGCACGCAGTGGTTAAAATCTACCAACTGTTCCCAGGATTGGTGGAATGGGCAATGCTGAGAATGGCGAAGCCCACGGTGTGACTTATTTGAATTCGGCTGTCTTTACTTCGCCTGGCTTAACTCCGCCAGCATCGCTTCCATTTCAGATTGCGCATGGGCATTTCCCGAGCGCGAGGCGGAGACGATTCCATCGGATAACATCTTCACTGCCTCGTCATTCCGTCCGCATTTCGCCAGTGTTTGTGCGGCCATAAAATATCCCGCCGTGTAATCCGGATGGGCGGACAACAGTTTCTTGAATTCTTCCAAAGCCCCTTCGACATTGCCCATCCTGGAGAACTCCATGGCAAGCCCATAACGTGCGAATGTGTCGTCAGGATTTTGCTCCAGAATCTCGTTGAGGGCCGCAATACGATCCATCAAAAACCAACTCTCGCGGGCTGGCTGTCTTTAAAGCAGAATACTAGCGCAACAGCGGCGGCGATCAGACCAAAATGCGTCGCATAGTTTCACCGCAGAGGTTCCGCGCCTCGCGGGCCCCATTTGAAGACGATTACGGAGTCCTTTTCGTCGCCGGCGAGCGTTCATCCAATGTTCGAAAGCCTTCCGGTAGTTCGAAGAGATTCGGGTCCGGATCCGAGGGACTAAGGTTGGTGATGGTGAATGTTTGAGTGCCGAACCTGGGATCGGTAATTTTGGAAAGCAAGTTAATTCCCAAGTGCGGCGAATACCAGAATTCCCGCTCCACGGTGACCTTATTATCATTCCCGAATACGCCCGGATTATATATCGTGCTGATTCTGGTGCCTGCCACGTCCTCACCCTGAAGTGATCCATCCCCGAGATCTTCATGGTTGACGAATCCTTGATCGTTGGGGAGAGTCAGCGTTCGCGTCCCACGCACTTCTATACGGGGAGCGGAAGCAGTCTCCGTGTATTCTGTCACATTGCAAATATGCCGCCCGTCCATCATGCAGGTGTGCACAGTATGCTTAATGGGGTCGCCGACTTGAATCGCGGTCATTGTTGACTTCTGCTGCATTGATTTCGGAACCAGACCCCAGCGCTCTTCGTAGATGCGTCCTTTACGATCTCGGGCAATCTGGCGTTCGTTTACCAGAGTAACAGTGCCGCCATCGGACATAGCGCGCGCCCACTCCGTTTGCAAGGTCGCGGTGAATGGCGCATTCGGCATGGGTGGGATAGAAATACTATCGAGCGTCTCGCGGACACCCCCGTCGGATTGACGCATTGACTGTTGCGGCATTTGAGACTGGCCCAGCGCAGCCACGGCAGCCAAAAAGTTGAGCAGGAGAAGCAACGAGGAAGCGGAACGCATGGCGGACTCCAAAAATTAGAGCTTTCCGGCCTCGACGCTTCCGGAGAGCACGTCTCAGAAGGATATAGTAGCGCAG
>PNAR01000037.1 GCA_003169715.1 Acidobacteriaceae bacterium
TGTATCCCGACGGCTTGCGCGCGCTCGCCCGTTACGCGGGTCTCGACGTGGTCGAAGCCAGCACGCAATGGGAAGACCTGCCGGAGTACGACAACGAAAGCAACAAATGGCACGACTCGGTTCTCATCGCGCGGAAAACGTAACGGCCTCCCCAATCGCGCCTGAGCCTTCGCCGCTACCTGCGGCACTGCCGGCGCCGGTCGCTCCGGCAATTGCGAGACACCCGATCTGACACAGCCCTCAAACTTTTCTAAGGATAACTATGTCCTGAAACTTCGTTTCTACGTATTCCAGCACTTCGAAGTATCTAGCCCAGTTTGTCGTGATGTAATCAAGGGTATGATACGCTTCCTGATAGTATTCAGGATGAGAAAACTCCGACAACCAATCCGAATAATACGGGACAAACGCCGCGAAGTCCTTTTCGGCAAACTCGTTTGCGAGCGAAGCAGGCATATTCGTCGCTCTGAGCTTTTCGCCCATCACTGACAAAGCAACAATTGCATTTGGACGCGCGATTCTCTTGAGCTCTCGCAGCCAGAGCATTTGTGTGTTCTCATCGAGATGAGTCATCACTGAAATACCGTAGATGACGTCGAAACTACAGTTCGGATAATGCGTCGGCGGATAAGGATCGATCGCCGTGAAGCTCGGACCAGGAAGGTATTGCTTATCCCATGCAATCGCCGCCGTATCGATGTCACATCCATGGAGCCTTTCGGGAGAAATAAACTTCATGAGTTGGGCGAGAACTCTTCCGCATCCGCAGCCCCAATCCAGAATATTGCCGGACTCGAAAATCGGTTTGTATTTTCCGACACATGTCATGACCAGGGTGGCAATTTGCACTGCCGTGTGGATGTAGTCCTTGCTCCCCCCAATCCTCTCTTGAAGATGCACGGGCGGCTGCGGTGCATTGTTAAGTTCGTCCTGGTGAGCGAAAAAATACGTCCGGAAAGGACCCAATCGCAAGTCATTCGGTGCGTATGGTGTAATCCCCACGACAGTATTGGAATCGACTTCGACTCCCCCTGGGACTGGCGCTGTGACCTTCTGGAGCAGCCTCAAACGAACTCGTCTATCATCACCGCTTCTCCACCCGAGCCGAAGCTCGCACCGCGATCTTCGACTACATCGAGACCTTCTATAACCGCACCAGACTGCATTCCAGTCTTGCCTTCAAAAGCCCGATGGAATTTGAATCCCAACTCAACTAATTAACCCTATCTCACTGTCCGTACAATTGGGGCAAGCCCATACAAGCAGCAGGCGCTGGAGTTATGGCGAGCGAGTGGCCGGAGCGCAGCCAAGGTAGCGGCTGAGCTGGGGATCCGCCCGCCGCTGCTCTACCGTTGGGCGCGTACGGAGCGTGCGCCCAAGGCCAGCTGCAAGCTCAGGCGCACCTTGGAGGAATTAGAGGCGGAGATCCGCCGCCCTTCCCTCTCAGTTTCGAGCAGGTTTCTCTTCGCGGTCAAATTTGTAAAGATCAATGTCAATTGACGCACCATGCTCAGCAACGCCGCTTATAACCCTTTCATCTAGGTAAAGCTCGGGAGTCGCTGACGAGTAGATTACGCATGAGAACTGCTTCTTATAATCCCGCGGAAATTTCTTTGACGGGGATACTGCTCCCATCACACGCTTAAGAAGCTTGTTCAATTCCTCATTAAGTGTAACTTTCCCACGATTAACAGAGCAGAATTCCACGCCACTGTTCACTTCCTTGATAAGGGTGCCCTTACGTGTCTGTCCGACGGACCACGTTTTATCTGGCTTGAGAGAGAGTGATTCGGCTATCTCCTTCACGCTAGCGGCTTTGCTAATAATGCGGAAACAAACGTGAATTTCTGGTAACTCCATTTTAGTTAACACTAGGGCTTTAGGGTAAATGTTGGCGATAATCGTTCAAATTCAAGCCAGTCGGGTCTCCGGGCCCGCTACCGTCCCTTAGCTTTACTTTGATGTTTCCTTCGGAGTCCTTAAATAGATCATAGCGAGACCCACCATCTTTAGGTTTCAGTTGGTGAATGTCCTCCCCTCCCTTTTCAAGCGCCTTAATTTCACCATCGGAAAGTCTCTTGTCCGGCTGGGTTTTTGGCGCTTGACCGAATGGCGTCAGTGGATTCGCCCCGGACAGTGGTTTGGTATCCGCTATTGAGAAAGCTGATGCGCCGCCATTCGCAGCCGCAGGGATTCCGCGAAAAGGAGAAACGATGGATGGTAGATTAGAGCTGTATCTATCTGTCCATGCTTGACGTCCTTCTGGAGTGTTCCATTGGTCTGCGAACTGCCCCGAAGCCAATTGCGTTGAAAGCACGAGCAGGACGCCGTACCACATGGCCAAGAAGAGATGAAAAATTGGGGCAGATTTCTGGGGCCTCGGAGGAATGACAGGGAGCTTCATTGAGACAGAGTATGGCAATGGTTGTATTTCGCCAAGACGAAACCAATCATCGACAGGGAGCGCCGAAATCAGGTCGCAGGAACCACCAAGTGCGCGCGGCGGTCGCCTGTTCGACAAACGGAGGAGCAATATCTATAAGCCCTATCGGGCGACCCGGTGCGGCCCGGGCTCATCCGTCGATCCTGCGGAGCAGCTGATTTTCTACGACCACGGTCTTGGCACCGCTCCACCGGGGTTACGTGTATTCGTCATGGCGTCGCTGGGCTTGAGGTTGGTGCCGCGGTTGGCGACGGTGCGGTTTGCTGTGTGGAGGGCGTTGCAGGTGGCTTTTGTGCACCTCCAGCCGCACTGCCAAAATAGAATCCCAGAATAGTTCCGAAGACCCCAATAAGAACCGTTAAAATCCCCTTCGCCTTCTCGAATACGTCTGGTGGTTGATTGCCAAGCAACGCACCGAGTGTCAAGAGAATTGCGATACCAATGGTGCCAACAGCGAAAATGAACGTGATTACACCTCGCGCGAGATCGACGCTAGCAAGTTCGCGAACAATAGAATCCTTCGCGAATAAGCCCCAGCCGAGATAGACAGCCATACCAATGCCTACAAGCGCGATTAATAGAACGGCGGCCCATGCGCTAAGCTTTGGTTCGATAACAAGAAAATGAGCCCACCCCTTCCCGCCAAGCAGCTGCTGTGGTGGCTGTGCTGGCGGCGGCGTTAGGAGCGGTGGTGGTGGATCGTCTGGCATATGATTAGTTGGTTAATGAGTTTCTTATGGCTTTATTTTCGGGCGATGTGTAACGAACTCGCCTAACTGAGAATGCGGCTAGGCGCTGTCGGAACGTTTGTTTATCCGGGTTTTGGCGGCGAAAATTCGTCGAAATGGGTAAATAATTCTGGGTATTTCTCGACCGTTGCCACCGGGTTGATGTAGGCCGCTTTTGATATCGCATCTTTAAAGGCTAGCGGCGTAGGCTCACTCGCCGGATTTTCCGGCGTTTGTCCGATACCTAATGGCATTGGAAGGTCCTCGCGCGGACTCTCTCGTGTCAACACCTCGATTAAATCTCCGACAGGGCGAGCGTCGACGGTGGAAGAATACGACCCACCACGATCAAACTTTCTTGCGATAAATTTGAGAATCGAGGTGTGATCCAAGTCGCCCTTGTAAACACTTCCTGCTTCCACGAAAGGAGAAATAACTAAGCCCGGCACCCGGGGGCCAGTTGATAGAAACGGCGGATAATTAGCACCTTCGGGGGGATTCGTGACAATGGGCAGAGGCTGGACGTGGTCGAAGAATCCGCCGTTTTCATCATATGTTACGATCATGACTGTTCTGGCCCAGCGATCGGGATTGCCTATCGCGTCGGAATATACTTTTAGCAAGAAATGCTGGCCGTTGATGATTGGAGTAGGCGGATGGTCATCGGTCGGCGCCTCGACGTGAGG
>PNAR01000004.1 GCA_003169715.1 Acidobacteriaceae bacterium
GGCGGATTTGTTCTGGCGGGCTGTAATACCTGAATGGCCACCAAGCCAATCAAGAGCGGAACAACGGGTCGTTTCAACCAGACCAACATCCCTTGCCTCCTTCTCAGGTGCCCACGTGGAGAACGGGAGAGGAGTGTCTTTCCACACTACCGTCCGGCGGACGGTTTCGTCTCTACTTTTGCGAGAGCAGTCTTGAAGGCATCGCGATGCGCCATTTCGTCATGGCGAACCTCTTCAAAACGGTCCGCGGCGGCTTTATCTCCTGCTGCCGCAGCTTGCTCGGCGAATTCGCGATACATGGTGTCAACTTCATAGGATTCACCCTTAATGGCGTCCTTCAGGTTGTCTGCATCGTTGCCCACTAATCCCGCGAGTTGTGCTTCTTCCGCAAAATGCTGAAGGCGTTCCGTGTTGGCGGCCTTTGTGAACAAGCTCGCTAACTCCGCATTCCCATTCCGTTGGGCTTGCTTGGCGTAAAGCAAATACTTCGCGTGTGCGAACGCCTCGCCGTGCATTGCGGTCGACAAATTCTCTTGAGTCTTCCGGCTCATACCGCCGCCTGTCGCTGTCAAATGTCCAACGGCGAACAGCAAAGCGCCGGCGAGCGCCGCTGCAATGTAAACCTTCGTTTTCATGATTCCTCCATTCGTGACTGTTCGAGCGGAAAAGATTCCTGAATGCTCTCCCGTGGTGGTTCAAAAAAATTCTACGCGCGAAGGGAAGAATATAACGTGATGTCGGTCACGAAGTGAGGTGACCTGCGTTACAGCCCCTCAACAATAGACGAAGTAAAAGAATAGGGACGCATCAAGCTCGTGGTTTTCTCGGTACCGAGGATAGCGCGCTGGATGCGACTCGTCAGTAGCGGTTCCAGAATGCGGGCCGAGGACCTGCTAATGAAACCTAGGGTCCCATATCTGAAAGAAAGAGAAAGTGAAATGTTCAATCGGAGACATACACACAAAAAACGTTGCCTTTTCTTCGCGATGATAGCCATCGCGCTCGTCGGTGTAGCGACCGGCATCCCAACGTGGGCCAAGGACCATCCCGCAACGCCGCCTGTTCCAGTGAAGATGTTGGTCACCGTTCAAGGAGCTCACGGCAAGAAAATGCCAGACCTCAAACGCGAAGACATCGTTGTGAAACAAGGCAACGAGCGCTTCAACGTCACTCAGTGGACTCCCGCGACCGGCGAAGGTGGCAGCCTTGCTTTCTACATCTTGATTGACGATGCCGCTGACACGAGTTTGGGCGGACTCTTGGATGACGTCCGTGCGTTCATTGAAGCGCAACCTGCAACAACATTGGTCGGCGTGGGCTATATGAGCAACGCTACGGTCCGCATCGCCCAAGACCTGACTAACGACCACGGCAAAGCCTCGCAGGCGCTCCGCCTGCCGCTGGGAAACCCAGGTGCTTACGGAAGCCCTTATCTCTCATTGGCCGACTTGGTCAAACGCTGGCCCGATCACCCCGGCCGCAAGGAAGTGCTCATGATTACCGATGGAATTGATCGCTTCCGCGGTCAGTACAGCCGGTTGTCGGCGTTGTCTCCCAGCCCCGACCTGGATACGGCCAGCAGTGTCTGTCAACGGGCGGGCATTATCGTGCACTCAATCTACGCGCGCGGCACTGGCCGTCGTAGCCGTAACATCTGGATTCTCACCGGCGGCCAATACGGCCTAGGCCAGCTCGCGGATGAGACAGGCGGGGAAGCCTTCTTTCTAGGCTACGAGAATCCAGTCAGCTTCAAACCATACCTTGACCAGCTACAAGCGATTCTGGACAACCAGTACTGGCTTGGATTTGAAACGAAGCCTGGTAAGGAAGCAGAACTGCGCTCCGTTGACATCGATACGGAAATATCCGGTGTCGACATCCACTCGGCGGACGGCGTGCATGTTCCTGCTGCCCAGTGAGCGGTGTTGCCAGGGACAAAATCACTGATCGGACCGGCATTTATTACCCGAGGAGGGCGCGACTCCTCTCCGCGGAGCGCGATTTTGTCGGCATCAGGAATGGTGCAGTAGATGGGAATGGTCAGTGGCAGTTCCAAGATGCGGCGCGACTGGGCCATTTAATCAATACTGCCGCTCCATACGTGAAAGAAGGACGAAGTGATATGTTGAATCGGAAATTAGTGAGTCGCGTCAGCCTGGGATTGTTTTTGGGAGCCTTGGCGCTTGCAGCCAGCACCGTATACGGTGCCCAGACATCCAAGGATTCCAAGGAAGTCTCGTCTATCCTTGCGGATGTCAAGACGGAGGCTATCCAACTAAGGGACGATGCCGACCAATTGAAAGGGTTCACGCGCTCGACCCTTAGTTGGGAAAGTCATGTAAGGAAGGTTGAGCAAATCAAGCAGCACATTAACAATGCTGGGGAGTTGCTGACCAAGCTCGACAACGCCAAGGGCACGGCATCCCCGTGGCAGCAACAGGCCATCGATCGTATCAACCCGCTGTTGAAGGAGCTTGCTTCCCCTTCCAACGTTACATCCACCATCGAGCACTTGAATCAGAAACCCAAGCTTCTACAAACAGGTCCCTATGTGGACTATGCGGCCGCGAACTACGAGATGGCCTCCCATCTAGCGGAGTTGGTCTCCGACTATGTGGAATACGGGAAATCCAAAGCCAAGTCAGAAGAGCTTGCGACGAAACTCGAAACACCGGAAAACTAGGTTTCACCACTGGGGCGGGGCGGCCTGGAAGCCGCCCCAATTCCAAAATTCCCCAGACGTTCCGCTCATTGCTGTTACGTAAGTCCCACCGAACAGAGGCGGACGGATTCGTCCCACGGGGGCGTGCGAAAGAGGTGCTCATGAGGGTTTTGATTGCGGCCGAGGGCATGATCCCTGAGGTGTCACCCGCACAAGCGGCAGCGAACCGCCCGTGGCCCTCCGGTTCTTGTTTTTGTCTCTTGAATGTATTCAATCCATACCCGTTCACTGCCGCGCCGGTTTTTCAAGAGAGACTGAAGGAGATAGTGCTCCATAACCTATTCGTTGCTGCCAAAACGCTTCAAGACGTCGGCTGGGATACAACGGTGGAAATTTGTCCAGGAAGCGCTCGTAAGGGCATCAACAAGTTTGCCCAGGAATGGAGAGCCGATCTTGTAATGGTCGGGTGCAACGATCTAGGCGATCTTGGGCGGCTCCTTCTCGGTAGCACGGCCCAGGCGGTTGTGCGTCACGCCCCCTGCTCCGTGGAGGTAGCACGGCCCCGTCGAGGCACGGGCGTTTCGGCGCGCCAGAACGGGATGAAGATTCTTGTCGCGACGGATGGATCGGAATTCTCATTATCTGCTCTTCGTTCTGTAGCAGATCGTCCTTGGCCCCCCCAAAGCTCGGTGAAGGTCATCAGTGTGCCGGAATTCATCCTTTTCAAGGACCCTTCCTACCTTGTGACGCATGAGGTCAAAGACCTCGGGAAAGCGTCCATTGAGGACGCCAAGCTATCGGTTGCGGCCGGAGTCAGAATTCTTGTGGGATCAGAATTGAAAGTCTGTTCTGACGTTCCCGTCTTCGAGGACAGGCCGTACCGAGTCATCTTGCGCGAGGCAGAAACCTGGGAAGCGGACATGATCGTCGTCGGGTCGCACGGCCGCACTGGATTTGACCGGATCGTCATGGGCAGCGTCGCAGAAGCTGTCGCTCTGCACGCGCAATGTTCGGTTGAAGTAATTCGGGAACAGAAGTCTAAAGGGTTGGAGATCTAGAGGAGGTAAGACCAATGAAAGTGAAAGAACTGATGATGGGGACGCCCTATCACTGTGACCTTGAAACAAACTTGGGCG
>PNAR01000390.1 GCA_003169715.1 Acidobacteriaceae bacterium
AATCCTTCCGCATCTTTCTGATCATAACTTTCGTCCATAGTGAACGACGAAAGATCGGTGCGATACAAAGAATATTCCGACTGCCGGCTTACGACCGATACATTTCCTTTGTAAAGCGAAAGTGTGATCGTACCCGTGATGTTCGATTGTGTACTCTCCACAAAAGCATCGAGAGCTTCACGCAAGGGAGTAAACCAAAGGCCGAAGTACACGAGCTCCGCATATTTCAATCCAATATGTTGCTTGAAGTGCGCCAAATCGCGTTCCAGGCATAATGCTTCAAGCTCGCGGTGAGCGAGGACTAGCAGCGTTCCACCGGGAGTCTCGTAGCAGCCGCGCGATTTAATTCCGACAAAGCGGTTCTCCACGAGATCAATTCTTCCCACCGCATTTCGTCCGCCAATTTCATTCAGGAGTTCAACCAGCGAAACCGGATCAAGCTTCATTCCATTGACTGAAACCGGATCGCCCTTTTCAAATCCGATGGAAACCTGTTCTTCCCTATCAGGCGCTTCTTGCGGAGAACGCGAAATCTGCCACGTGGTCGCAAAAGGCGCGTTCCCCGCGTCTTCCAACTCTCCGCCTTCGTGACTGATGTGCCAGATGTTTCGGTCCCTGCTGTGAATTTTCTGGCGGCTTGCTTCCACCGGGATTCCGCGCTTCTCGGCATAATCGAGACAGTCTTCGCGCGATTTCAGCGACCACTCACGCCACGGCGCAATCACTTTAAGATCCGGAGACAGCGCCTGATAAGTCAATTCAAAACGGACCTGATCATTGCCTTTGCCTGTGCATCCATGCGCAACCGCAGTCGCACCTTCGCGCAAAGCAACTTCCACTTGATGCTTCGCAATTACCGGACGCGCCATGGATGTTCCCAGCAAATATTTGTGCTCATAAACCGCGCCCGCCTTCAAAGTGGGAAAAACATACTCACGAAGGAATTCTTCCCGCATGTCTTCGACCACGACCTTCGATGCGCCGGTCTTATATGCCTTCTCAACTACGGCATCCAAATCATCACCCTGTCCCACATCGCCAACCATCGCAATAACGTCGTATGCGTAGTTCTCCTTCAACCACGGAATAATGATTGAAGTATCAAGTCCTCCTGAATATGCAAGAACAACTTTTTCAGGCATGTGCGTTCCTAACCGGCATGCGGGTGTTCTCGCCGCCTAATAATGAAATCAAAATCGCTTTCTGCACGTGCAGCCGGCTTTCTGCTTGATCGAATACTACCGATCGAGGCGAGTCCATTACCTCATTGGTAATTTCCTCTCCACGGTGCGCGGGGAGGCAATGCATAAATACGGCATGAGGCGCGGCACCCGCAACCAGTGCATCGTTTACCTGATACGGAGGAAATATTCGGGCACGCTCAGCTTCCTCGTGTTCGTGGCCCATGCTCGTCCACGCATCGGTATAGATTGCATCGGCCCCCGCCACTGCCTCACGCGGATCAGTAAGCAATTCGATGGTCGCTCCCGTATGCCGCGCAATTTCCTTCGCATCGGCGACGATTTGAACATCGGGGCCATAACCCTGCGGCGTTGCGATGCGAATCTTCGAACCAATCGTAGCTGCCGTCAGCAACAAAGAATGGGCCACGTTATTTCCATCCCCAACGTATGCCAGGCAAATCTTCTTAAGATTTCCGAACCGTTGCTGAAGCGTAAAGTAATCGGCCAGGGCCTGGCATGGATGCTCGAGGTCGCTAAGCGCATTGATCACCGGAACGCGCGCATACGATGCCATCCCTTGAACCGTGCTGTGGGCGAAGGTTCTGAGCACAATGCCACTCACCCAGCGTTCGAGATTGTGCGCGATGTCGCTCAGTGTTTCACGCGCATCAAGCCGCCCGGAGGTTTGGTCCACAAAAGAAATCGAACCGCCCAGTCCAGCCACGCCTGCCTCAAACGTAAGCCGTGTGCGCAGCGAAGGCTTCTCGAAAAACATGGCCACGTGCTTGCCCGCAAGAGCAGTACGAAAATCTGCCGGATGCGATTTCAAGCGCGTAGCAAGGCTAAAAATACCGTTAATTTCGGCGGCTCCAAGATCGCGAATGGAAACCAAATCCTGGCACGGGAAAATCGCAGCGGCTGCCTGATGCGCCATCTGCGTACTGCTTATTGGTTCGCTGATCACTTTCAGTGACTCCTTTTTGTGGACTTTCGCTTCTTTAAAACGGGCTTCGCGGTACGTGAACCCAACGCCGAATCAAGCTCGCGGATCACCTGATCCACGTGTTTCTTCTCAATGATGTAAGGCGGCAAAAACCGCAACACTGTTTCATGCGTGCGATTGATCAGAATCCCTCGCTGCAATAGTTGAGCGACCACAGCTTTAGCTGTGTCGGAAGAATCCAGTTCCGCGCCGAGCATCAGGCCCATTCCCCTGACTTCCCGAATGGACGCATGCTTGCTCTTCAGAGTTTCCAATTCTGTGTGAAAATATTCGCCCAATTCACGAATGTGCCCCATCATTCCGTCAAGAATGCGCAGAAATTCGATCGCTACCGCGCAAGCCAACGGGCCGCCGCCGAATGTCGTGCCATGCATTCCCGGATGCATGCCGCTTGCGGCAAGGTTTGTGGTGAGGATCGCGCCGAGGGGCAGTCCCGCGGCCAGCGGCTTCGCCACTGTCACAATGTCTGGCTTTATTCCGTAATGCTGATATGCAAAGTAACGTCCAGTGCGACCGAGCCCGCTTTGAATTTCATCTACGAGCAGCAATGCTCCGGTACGCTGGCTCAGTTGTCGCGCAGCCTGCAAGAACTCCCGACTTAGGGGACAAATTCCACCTTCGCCCTGAATCGTCTCCACACAAACGGCGCAGACGCTGCCATCGAATTGGCGCTTTAAATCTTCAACGTCGTTGAAAGCAACAAAATTCACGCCAGGCATGAGAGGCATAAATGGATACCGGTATTTTTCCTGTCCGGTCGTCGCCAGAGAGCCAAAGGTGCGTCCGTGAAACGAATTGTCGAGCGCAAGCACGCGCCACTTCGCCTTATGACCATTATTATTCTGGCTGCGCGCGTGCGCCCGCGCGATCTTGAGCGCACCCTCCCATGCTTCCGTGCCGCTGTTGCAAAAAAATGCCCTGTCCAAACCCGAGATTTTCGTAAGGCGCTTCGCAAGTTCAGCCTGATATTCATGAAAGAAAAGATTTGAGACATGAATCAGCTTTCCCGCCTGCCGCGTCAACACGGCCTTTATTGCGGGGTGCCCGTGCCCAAGCGCGTTCACGCCGATGCCACTTAAAAAATCCAGATAGCGGTTGCCCAGTGAGTCCCACAGATATACGCCACGTCCTTTCTCAAACAGGATCTTATGACGGTCGTATGTCGGCAACAGCAATTCTTGCTCGGATCGCATTACGGATGCGAGGCTCATGCGCTAATCACCTCTGTGCCACATTCCAGCTTGGAAAAATAAAATTGCGGCAGAATGTCGGCTCGAGCCGCCGGCAAAATACGTACGCGTCCCACACCTTTCTTCAAAGCCTGCGTGCATGCTTCCAGTTTCGGCAACATGCCTCCGCTAATGACCGATGCCGCGACCAGAGCCGCCATTTCTTTCGTCTTGAGCCACGGAATCACGGTTCCTTCTGCGTCCTTGACTCCGGGAACATCGGTTAGAAAGATGAGCGAGTCGGCATGACACGCCGCCGCGCAAGCGGCAGCCATCTGGTCAGCATTGACGTTGTAATACTCACCATCGGAGCCAAGAGCTAGCGACGACATGACGGGAATCCCGCCTTCTCCCCAGATGGCCTCAAGCCAGCGCGGTTCCACTGAACAAATCTCTCCGACAAATCCAAGGTCATATCCTTCTGTCTTTTTCTTTCGCGCGCGAAAGCTCATGCCGTCACCGCCGCACAAGCCGATTGCGGGATTCCCCGCAGCAACAATCGCGGCAACGAAACTCTTATTTACAATGCCTGCAAGCACCATCAGCGCGATGTCACGAGTTTCAGCGTCTGTAATGCGGAGCCCGTCCACGAATTCGCTCTGCTTACCGAGAAGCTTCAGTGTGCGGGTCAAGGCACTGCCTCCGCCGTGAACTACGGCCACCTTGTGCCCGTCTCGCGCCAAGTCAACTACTGCGTGAGCACATTTGTAGAGTGTTGATTTGTCTTCGAGTGCCGCGCCGCCAATCTTTACGACAATCTTCACTGAAGGCCTTCTTCCTCGTTCCATCCGTACATCAAATTCATATTCTGCACGGCTTGTCCGGCCGCCCCCTTGAGCAAATTATCCACGCACGAAACTAGAACTAAGCGCCGTCCATCTTCGGCAAGACAAAATCCCAAATCGCAATAGTTCGTGTGCAGCGAAAACTGAATCTGTGGCAGATTGGGCGTTGCAAAAACGCGCACCCAGCGCTTGCCTCCATAAAATTCACGAAAGCACGATTCCACTTCCGCAGGCTTCATCTCTCGATTCAGGTTGACGTAAATCGTCGAAAGAATTCCGCGAGGAATTGGCAGCAGATGCGGGGTAAAGATTAGCTCCGCCGAATTGAGAGACAACTGCTCCAGAATCTCGCCCAAATGGCGATGCCCGAAAACCGCATATGCCGAAAAATTATCCGCGACGGAAACGAAGTGAGTGCGTGAGGTCGGCTCCTTTCCCGCGCCGGAAACGCCAGACTTCGAATCGGAAATAATTCCGTGTTCACGGTCCACAATTCCCGCCTTGAGCAAGGGCGCCAGCGCCAGAATCACCGAAGTTGCATAACAACCTGGATTCGCTACCAGCGTGGCATCTGCAATGCGGCCGCCGTTTAACTCCGGTAGACCATAGATCGCTTTGTTTGTCAGTTCCTCGGCTGTTGCACAATCCTGATCTTTAAAGTTGTAGATCGCCCGATGCTGCGCTTGTTTCAGCCGCCACGCCCCGCTTAAATCAATGACACGCAGTCCTTGCTTTATCGCCTGCGGAACCAGCGTGCGCGACGCGTAGTGCGGCGTTGCCAAAAATAGCAACTCAATCCCCTGCTGTTTCAGCGAAGGCCAGGAAAGCGGTTGCAATGGATAACCACCGTTCCCGGATAAAGCCGGAAACATCTCTGCGAGATCGGTGACGGATTCAGTCTTCGTCGTAGTCGAATCCTCCGGCCGGCTGAGCAATACAGGCGTCGCAACCCGCGGATGCCCCCCAAGCACACGCACAAGTTCCACTCCGGAATAGCCGGTTGCGCCGATCACCGCAGTTTTCAGTTTGGCCGTCATTAGGCAAGCATCTCCTGAATTCTGCCCTCGATCGTTTTCGCAGCCTTCTTGTTGGCGCAAATAATCAAAATTGTGTCGTCTCCCGCGATACTTCCAATGGCTTCGGGCCAACCCTCGCCGTCCAGCGCGGCGGCAACGGGTTGAGCGCTTCCCACGCTGGTCTTGGTAACAATCAGGTTCTCCGCCGCGCGCACATCCAGCACAAATTCGCGAACCAGGCGCGACACTGGAGGCAACGCGGGATCGGAGCCGTTATCGCCCTGAGCGACCGCATACCCCTCACCTGTCTTTACCAGTCGCAGTTCCCGGATATCGCGCGAAAGCGTGGCCTGACCGACAGGAAACCCCTGTTTTTTCAATATTCGCTGGAAGTCATCCTGACTCGCCACCGGCCCTTCCTGCACCAGTTCCAGAATCGCTCTTTGCCTCAAAGCCTTGTTCATGCATTTATATTCATACAAATGAATAACTATTCATATGCTAAAGGTTTTGCGGATGCTGTCAAGCAAAAATTCCGATAGTTGGAACTTTGGGAAGGACCGCATAAGAGAGGCTTCGCCTTTTGGCGCCGAAAAAAGAGAAACCCACCGCCAGTCTTGGCGATGGGTTTTCGTTCCTATCGAGTTCTGTTAAGCGTGCCCGAACTGGGGAGCAACTAGTTCTGGCTTTGTTTGTTCGTTCTTGAACCTAGAGCTTGCGGCTTAGGCCCTTCCTCAAAGAACTCTACCAGGCGATCAATCAATCTTCGGCGACCGCCAATGACGTGCAGTCCGCTCTCGTGCTGATGTTCTTCGAGAATTTTATTTAGATTAGTTTCTAGTTCGCTCATAGTCACCTCCATCGAACCTTGCAAATTCAAAGTATCAACTTTGAGGGGCCATGAGCGATCAGAAATTGTGATGAGCAGGATAAAGAAATCAAATAGGCTGAAACTACTTCGAGGTAGCCGCCAACTGCCGCACGGTGCTAATAAACGTGGTGGTTGCACGAGTCAGAGTGCGATCGCGACGATATGCCAGTCCCAACTCTCGCCATAGCTCTTCGTCCTGGAGCGCGATAAGTTTCACTCGACCCGCTAACACCTGATCCCGGGCGAAGCTGGCGCTGATCAACGAAACGCCAAGTCCGGCAGCTACAAAGCTCTTGATCATTCCAACGCTTGGCAGCTCCATCCTGACCTGTAGCTGCGCCGCATAGGGACGAAACAATTTATCCATAACCCTGCGACTATAGCCAGTCTTCGGAAGTAGCAACGGTTGTTTGGCGATCTCGCTGACGGGAACAACGTCGTGCCTCGCCAGCGGGTTTTGAGGATTTACCATCAACATCAGCTGATCCCGAAAAATTGCATGCGTCTTCAAACTTGAGGACTTGATGGGAAGGGTCACAATGCCGACGTCAATGGTGCCATTCTCCAGTTTCTCGACGATTTTGTAACTAAAATTTCGGTAGATCGTGATCTGCACGCCGGGATAAAGACTGGAATACTTCGCGAATACGTCGGGAAGCACATATAAGCATGTCGCTTCATTCGCGCCAACTACGAGCGTTCCCCGCGGACTACTTCCCTGATCGGCCACTGCCAGCAGCGACTCATCGCGAGTTTGCAAAAGGCGCTCGGCATAGGCGAATAGAACCCTTCCCGCGGGAGTGAGTGTCACGTCTTTGCCCGAACGGTCCAGAAGGCGGTCGCCATACTCCTGCTCCAACTGGCGTATCTGTGCGCTCACGGCTGACTGCGAACGAAAGACCTTCTGCCCAGCACGCGAGAAGCTGCCCAGCTTTGCGACTTCCAAAAATGTGACTAACTGGTCGAAGTCCATGGATTGTGCGTGATTATAGCGGAGAGCGCGTCCGCATCTTCCTGAAAAGTTTTTGCTTTGCAGAAACGCCTGCGAAGTTCGTTGTTTGTGGCTTCGGCTGACGGTGTGCGATCCACAGTTGCGCTATGCGACTCGGACGCTGATAATATTTTGCTGAGGAATGTGCAATGTCCGATTTAGCAACCAAGACCTGCGTTCCCTGCCGCGGCGGCGTTCCACCCCTTCGCGGAAAGGAACTCGACGATATTTACAAACAGGTTCCTCAGTGGGCTCATTGGAAGGTCGTCAATGAACATCACATTACCCGTGTCTTCACCTTCCCCGATTTCAAGCAAGCACTGGCTTTCGTGAATCGCGTTGGCGAGGTCGCCGAAGCGCAGGGACATCATCCGGATATCTTGCTTTCCTGGGGTAAAGCAGAGATCACCTTGTGGACGCACAAAGTGGACGGCCTGACCGAAAGCGATTTCATAATGGCCGCAAAGATTGACGCCCTCAATCCGAGTTAATCTGGCCGAGTTAATCTGGACTTGCAGAAAAGATGGAGCGGGAGACGGGGATCGAACCCG
>PNAR01000245.1 GCA_003169715.1 Acidobacteriaceae bacterium
GGCGTGCTTCATCGCTTCCGCCATCAGCACAGGGTCTTGAGCCGCGGCGATGCCTGTATTCATCAATACCGCGTCGGCACCCAGTTCCATTGCGAGCGTCGCGTCGGAGGCGGTTCCCACCCCGGCGTCTAGAATCAGCGGAACTGCGGTGATCATTTCCCGCAGGATGCGGATATTCGCCGCGTTCTGAATTCCAAGTCCGCTGCCGATAGGCGCTCCCAAAGGCATGACAGCACTGGCGCCCGCGTCCACAAGTCGTTTCGCAAAAACAATGTCATCGGAAGTGTATGGCAGCACCGTGAAGCCTTCCTTCACCAAAACGCGGGTGGCTTCGAGCGTCGCTTGAACATCGGGATAAAGCGTGGCTTGGTCGCCGATGACTTCGATCTTGACCCAATCCGAGATGCCGACTTCGCGTCCCAGGCGCGCGGTTCGTATCGCTTCATCTGCCGTGTAACAGCCAGCGGTATTCGGGAGCAGAAAATATTTCTTGGGATCAATGTAATCGAGCAGCGATTCTTTGTTGCGGTCGAGATTCACGCGGCGAACAGCCACGGTAACCATCTCGGTGCCGCTGGCTTCCAGCGCCCGCGCAGTCTCCTGAAAAGACCGGTACTTCCCGGTGCCAACGATCAAGCGGGAATGAAACTCGCGGCCAGCGATGATGAATGGATCAGACATGATCCTATTGTAATGAAAACGTGGTGCCCCGGGGTCTTGCCGCTTTTGCGAGACCTTGGGTCGGAATACTCGTGCGCGACTCTGGATCCGGAGTTAAGAATGGGGCCGCCAGCCATCTTTCTTCGAAATTACTCACACTGTGCGGTGGTGTTCAATCTTGACCGTCTTGTTGTGTTCAATCTTGAACATCTAGACGGGTTAGTTTTTGCAGGCTACGATTGCCCATCGCTGGCCAGGGTCTTCAGTTGATGAGAGGAAACAAAATCCCGAGTGGCAAGTAAGCCTAAGCGCGTCCCCAACCCCACAGCTTTCTTTCAACAAACCGCTGCCGGAATAAGTATTCGCACTTATCGGGATAAAGAGGTTGTCTATTCGCAAGAGAGTCCGGCCGACGCCGTTTTCTACCTCCAAAACGGCATGGTAAAACTCACGATGACATCCAAGCGTCGTCGCAAGAAAGCTGTGATCGCGATCCTGCAAGAGGGCGAACTGTTTGGCGAAGGTTGTTTGGAGAGCCAAACCCGGCGAGTCTCCACGGCTACGTCAGTTGGTCCGTCCACCATTACACGGGTGGAAAAAGCGATCTTTCGTCGCAAGATGGATCGAGATCTGGCATTTGCGGGCATGTTCATAAAATACCTGCTCTCCCAAAGCGCCCGGTTCAAGGCGGACTTGGGGGACCATTGCCTCAATTTTAGCGAGAGGCGACTGGCGCGGGTTCTCTTGATGCATGGAAGCCTGGTGCAGAAATTAAAAAGCGGCCCCACCGCCCTCCGGTTCAGCCAAACTATGCTCGCGGAGATGGTCGGCACAACCCGTTCGCGGGTAAGTCATTTTATGACTGAGTTCAGAAAGCAAGGCTATATCCGATACAACGGCAGCATAGAAATAGATGCCAAACGGCTCACAACTTTCCTGCAAGGTTGATCAAGCGCGATGCTGAGGAGTTGGACCACCCTGTCTTACTTAATCACACCCCGATTTAGTCCAAAGAGGCTTTGACGGTGAGATTATTTCAATCCCTCTACGAGATACAAATCGGACAGCGTTCTCACATAACCGTAAACGTAGCTCTTGCCATCCGCAGCCATGATAATGCCGCGCAGATTTGTGAGTCCGGCCGCGTCGGCGGGGGCGAGATCTTTCCAGGTTTTTCTTTGTCCTGTGGCGATGGTGATCTGAACCACGCGCTCGGGAATTTCGCCAAAGTGGAAAACGAACAGTGAATCACCGTCGGCAGTCCATCCGGTGGCGATTTCTCCCGGCTCGGCGCCCTTTACGAGGACCGGGTCGCCTCCGGCGACCGGATAAAGATAAAGCTTCTGATCGGGGCCGATGGCAGCGGCGGATTCACCATTGGGAGACACCACGAACGTGTCGTCAACTCCTTCGGGACTGATGGGCCGCGCCTTGCCTCCTTCGGACGATTCCACGAAAAGACGGAGTCCGTGGCCGGGTTCATTGCCAGTNNAAAGCCACTGGAGCCGGACGTGGTTCAACCCATCAGGGGTGAGTGCTCGGGTTTCCCCCACGCCAGTGGGGAGCATCATTATAGGAGACGGTACGACATTGGCGTGCGACGCGGCCCACTTGCCATCGGGCGAGAGCGCGAATCCCGATCCGTCGCCCAGCCGGATAGCGGGTGATCCATCGGTGTTTCGAAGATAGACAGCGTACTTTGGCCCGCCGCCTTCTCCAGCTTCCGTGAAAAGTAGGGTGCGGCCATCCGCCGACAAGGCACTTGGCACGGACCAATCCAGCCACGAGAGGTCACGTTCCTTTGTTTCTCCAGCGGTCATTCCAAGAATGCCTGCGCGATCATTTCCGCGGGTCAACAGCACACCGCCCTGACGGTCAACATCGAGCAAAGTCAACTCGCCAGGGACGCGCGCCATCAGCCGAAGCTTCCCGGAAAGAGTGACCGCGAAGAGCGACCGGTCGCCGCCAGTTTTGGTAGCGGTAAACCAAATTTCATCGCCTGCGGGCGACCATGCCAATCCTTGAATACTGTCCCATCCATCGGAAAGAGTGGTCTTCTTGCCCGCCAGATCAACGATCGCAACGGCACCACCGTCGTCACCCGGTTGAGGATGATTAATGAACGCAATGATATCGCCCTTGGGAGAGAATCGTGGATTGCCCATCCAGCCTTCAGGCTGATACAGCAGCTTCTCAGGAGGATACTCAAGCCGGACGCGTCCTTCGACTTCCCTGACGATGGCCAGATTGCTGCCGTCGGGGGACCAATCTGCCCATTCGACATGTTCGAGAATCTCTCGCGGAGCGCCTCCCCCTAAGGGTACTCGGGCCAGTGTTCCTGAGAAAAGAAACGGCTTACTGGTATGACTATTCAGCAATAACGCCATTTCTCCGGTGGAAGAAATAGCAAGGACGTCCGCGCCGGCGGGATCCAAGTCGCGCGCTTGGGGACTGTCAGGCCGGGTGGTAAACATCTGCGACGGCTTGCCTTCCCACGATGCGCTGTAAATGATCGTCTTGCCATCGGGCGTGAAACGGGCCGCATGCACGGCCCCGCGTCTGAAGCTTAAGGGATGATAGATCGGAAGCGGCGACTGCGCGGGACGCTTTAGCAGGAACATTCCACCAGCAATGCCCGCCGCCAAAGCGATGACAGATGCGAGGAGGACCGGAACAAATACGCTTCGCCGTGAAGCTCTGGGCTCGCTCTTTTCGGCCACGGCTGCGATAGTTGAGGAAGAGGAAATGCTGGCGTTCGCGGCGCGGATTCGAGAAGTATCCAGACTGCGCTTCAGCCGCTTCAAATCTCCGCGAAATTCGGCCGCAGTCTGATAGCGGTACTCGCGATCTTTTTCGAGAGACTTCGAAATGATCTCTTCGAGTTTCGGCGGGAGAACCTTGTTCAATGTCGAGGCTGGCTCTGGCGTGCGATTCAAAATCGCCTCAAACACAACACCTGTGCTGCTGCCCGAAAATGCCACGGAACCGGTTGCCATCTCATAAAGGACGGACCCAAACGCGAACAAATCCGTGCGAGGGTCGAGTTCCTCGGCGCGCACTTGTTCCGGCGACATATAAGCCACGGTTCCTACCGCAGAGCCGGGGCTGGTCATTAGGTCGCCGCCAGTAACGGTGGCGCCATCGAGCGCGTGACGCTCGGTTAGTTTCGCGAGTCCGAAGTCAAGCAGCTTTGCCTGGCCTCGCTTGGTGATGAAGATATTTGCCGGCTTAATGTCGCGATGGATAATTCCTTTGGTGTGCGCCGCGTCAAGAGCGTCGGCAATCTCAATGCCCAAGCCCAGCAGCGCTTCTACATCCATTGCGCGTCCTGAAATACGATGCTTGAGCGTTTGGCCTTCCAGGTACTCCATCACGATGAAAGACTGGCTGTCTTGCTCATCAATTTCGTGAATGGTGCAAATGTGAGGATGATTCAAGGCTGAAGCCGCTCGCGCCTCACGACGGAACCGTTCGAGAGCCTGAGCGTCTTTGGCGACATCATCGGGTAAAAACTTGAGCGCGACGAAACGACCGAGAGTGGTGTCTTCCGCCTTGTAAACCACGCCCATGCCGCCCCCACCCAGTTTTTCGGTGATGCGGTAGTGAGAGACGGTTTGTCCGACCAGGGTTTTTTCGGTCATTTTGATAGTAGCGCGCTGGAAAGAGGACGAATGGGGAATGGTAGGAGGTATGGGGAGGCAAGTCAACAGAACTGCGGGGATGAGAGCGTCACGTTATTGAATATACCCTCTTGCGACGAAGAGCGAGTCTCTCCATTCATCCCTGGAATTGATGCGACGCGGCGACGAGGATAGTAGAATCTCGCCAAGTCTGAAAAGGGGACTATACGCGCATGCTTCCTCTCAACCAAGTTCTACTACGCTTGACGCTTGCTGCCCTGCTGGGTGCTGCCATCGGTGTTGAGCGCGATTTGCGGAAAAGGCCAGCCGGGGTTCGCACCAGCCTGTTCGTATGCATGGGTGCGGCGCTCTTCACTCTTCTATCGGGCGAAATTGCCCGGCGTCTAGGCGACACAGGCAGCACGCGAATTGCTTCCAATATTGTGCAGGGAATCGGATTTCTCGGCGCCGGTGCAATCATGCGCGAGAGCGGAAGCATAGTCGGCATGACGACGGCGGCAACCATCTGGATTGAGGCGGCCATCGGCATGGCTGCGGGCGCGGGCCTTTATACCGTGGCAGAGTTCACGACCGGGCTGGCGCTTTTTGCTCTTGTCGTTTTGGGTTGGTGCGAGCGCAACTTTGGCCTCAGGACACGTATGATGAGTTTCCGTATCACCACGAACCAGTCGGAGTCCCTGGCCGGAGAAGTGCAGCGGCTGCTGGCGGAATTAAAACTAAGTCCACAACAATTCAAGGTATCCATATCTGGAGCGCTTTCGGTGGTCGAGTTCGAGGCCGACGTCAGCCACCGTAAGCAAGAAAGCATCGTTAGCCAGTTACATCGTGAGGGTTTGGTGTGCGAGATGGCTCCGCTGCACGAGTGAGTTGGCGGTTTCTGCGCTGAGGCTTGGTTCGAATCGCGGAAATTAGGATCAAACTTTAGTACGGACTTGGAGGCGCCTCGGCACGGACGGCTTTAACGAAGGCAGCGTGGTCGCTTTCGGTCTGATCGGCATACCCCCCCGCGAATGTGGCGATCGAAGGTATCGACCCTTACATCTTCTATGCTTGCGGCGGTTAGACTTGTGAATACATTCCTTCAATTTCTTTCGCATAACGTTTTTCGACGGCGCGGCGGCGTAGTTTCATGCTTGCGGTGAGGGTTTCGTTTTCGGCGGAGAATTCGTCTGGGACCAGCAGTACTTTTTTCAATTTCTCAAATCGCGCGAGATTCTGGTTGACGCTTTCCACGATCTGTTCGTAAAGCGTCCGTACGGCTGGGTCAGTCACTAATTCCTGCCGTGATGCAAAGGAAACCTGATGAGAGCGTGCCCAATTTTCAAGCAACGGGAATGATGGGGCAATTAACACGGCGGGAAATTTCCGTTTGTCGCCGAGCACCACCGCTTCCACCACAAGGGGATTGTGCTTCAGCGAGTTTTCAATCGGCTGCGGAGCGATAAATTTTCCGCCAGACGTTTTGATCAAATCTTTCTTGCGATCGGTGATGGACAAGAACCCATCGGCGTCTATGTTGCCGATGTCGCCGGTTTTGAACCATCCGTCCTCGAAGGCATTGCGAGTTTCTTCGGGAAGATTCCAGTATCCCTGAAAGACCGATGGACCACGCACGAGTATTTCTCCATCCTCGGCGATCCGGACTTCGACGTTCGATAGAGTTTTTCCCACCGTCCCGAGCTTGTGCGCCTTTGGCGTGTTCAGGGCGATCACGGGCGATGTCTCGGTCAGTCCGTAGCCTTCCTGAATGCGAATGCCCATGTCGGCGTACCATTCGGCGAGTTCGCGTCCCAGCGGCGCTCCGCCGGAGATGAAGCATCGAGCATGGCCGCCGAATCCTGCGCGCACTCGCTCGTAGAGCACTGCATTTGCGAGCTTCCAATTCAACGAAGCGGGTCGTTTTCCGGCGAGTATTTCTTTTCTATGCGCCCGTCCCGTAGCCAGCGCCCAACGGTAAATCGAGTTCTTCGGAAAAGTCGTAGCACTCAAGTCGGCTTTGGCATATACCTTCTCGTAAACTCGCGGTACTGCCACGACCAAAGTCGGACGAACTTCTAAAAGCGCCTTGGGAAGCTGTTCGATAAACGGCGCGTATGCCAGAGTTGCGCCGCGATAAAGCAACGCCAAGTCAAGATGGCGGGCCGTAATGTGCGAGAGCGGAAGAAAGGAAATGCTGGTGTCGGACGGGCCAATGTCAAAACCGTTCAGGGAGCATGCGATATTGGAGGCAATGTTTCCGTGAGTGAGCATCGCGCCCTTCGGCGTTCCCGTAGTGCCAGAGGTGTAAATGATCGTGGCTAAATCGTTAGGCGTTGCGATCGAGAGCGCTAATTCGTCGAAGGATGCGTCGCGTTGCGCCGGACCGTTCTTGCGTAATTCGTGCATGCAGACCACGCCATCCGATTCAACTTCATCCATCACGACGATACGTTCAATAGGTGTTGAATCGCGCTTATCCAAGACCTTCTGAAGCTGCTTCTTCGACGAGACGAAGACCGCGCGCGCCCCAGAGTCCCGCAGAATGTATGCCGTCTGGTCTTCGGTGAGCGTTGCATAAATCGGTACGACGACCGCCCCAATCAGCAGGCAAGCGAAATCGGCCATCGTCCATTCCGGCCGATTTTCGCTGAGGATAGCGACGCGGTCTCCCTTAGAGATACCCCACTCGCGAAGCGCACGGCTAACCCCAACGACATCGCGATAAAGATCGGCCGCTGATATTGCGGTCCACTGGTCTGAAAGCTGGTGCTTCATGACGCAGGATTGATTGCGGTCCGCGATGGAAAAGAAAATCTGATTGAGGGTGGCAAGGGTCATCCACATGAAAGATTACCACTGCGTAGATCGCAGGGTAGCTATGTGTTCGCTGGGCAGGTGAGGACACCTGCGCCTACGCGGGCATTTCCTGTAGGACACGTAGGCCCAGACGTCCTCGTCTGGGCGGGTGAGCGCATCGCTCACCAGAGTTCTATAATTCGCACAGGTCTCCGTTGTGCCCACCCTTCGCGAAATCGTTTATGAGCATGTCCGTGAAGGAGATCTTTACGAACCGCTCGACCGTAATCGCGTGCGCTGCTTTGCCTGCGGACACTGTTGCCCCATCCCAGACGGCCAGCCCGGCGTTTGCAAGGTCCGCTACAACCGCGGCGGCACGCTCTACGTTCCCTGGGGATACGTCGGCGGAGTGCAGTGCGATCCCATCGAGAAGAAGCCATTCTTCCACGCTTACCCAGGCGCACTGGCGTACAGCTTTGGAATGCTGGGATGCGATCTGCACTGCGGCTACTGTCAGAATTGGGTGACCTCGCAGGCGCTCCGCGATCCGAATGCGGTTTCGCCGCCGCTTGAGGCTTCTCCCGGAGCGCTGGTTCGCGATGCGCTCCGCCACGGCGGGAGAGTGCTCGTCAGCACCTATAACGAACCGTTGATAACAGCTGAATGGGCGGGTGCAATTTTCAAAGAAGCAAAAGCCGCGGGACTGATTACGGGATTTGTTTCGAACGGAAATGGCACTCCGCAGGTGCTTGAATATATACGTCCTTGGGTTGACCTCTACAAAGTTGATCTAAAGAGCTTTGACGATCGCCATTACCATCAGCTCGGCGGCCGGCTTGCACCAATTCTCGATACGATTCGCCGCCTGTATGAAATGGGCGTTTGGCTGGAGATCGTGACGCTTCTGATTCCAGGATTTAACGACTCGGATGAAGAACTGCACAGGTTGACAGATTTTCTAGCGGCAATCTCTCCTGATATTCCGTGGCACGTGACGGCGTTTCACAAAGATTACAAAATGTCCGACCCAGATGACACGCGCCCCGAAGATTTATTGCGGGCCGCTGGGATCGGAAAGCGTGCGGGCTTGCGGTACATTTATGCGGGCAATCTTCCGGGGAGGGTTGGAGATTTGGAAAATACTCGATGTCACAACTGCAAGGAGCTGTTGGTGAAACGCCACAGCTATTTCATTCAGGACTATCGCGTGACGGCTGACGGGTGCTGTCCGTCGTGTGGCACGGCAATCCCAGGACGGTGGGCCGCGAAATTCGATGGGCAGATTGCGGCAAGACCGTTTCTGCCGGGATGCAGTCCAGGCTTGGTCACAATTCAAGAATAAGTCTGGAGAGGGCGGTCCTATATGCCGTTGGAGGATGCCGGCCTTTAGATATTTAAGTGGTTAGAGGGCCATTCGACGGGCGTCTGCTTCCGAGGGATAAACGCCGCGGAATTCATAAATGCAGTTCCCAGAAGTAGCAAGTAATGAAGTTCCCAGTTGCAGCCCAAAACACCCGGAAGGAAACGATGGATGGTTCCGTCGCCTGTTAAAGGCCAGAGAAACTATCGAGCGTCCGGCTTTCCCAGCAGGCTGGCCATCGTAGTGGGATGGTGCGTCTCGTGATACCGCGCAATTCCCTTATATAGCGCTTCGGCAATCCGTTGGCGATATGCCGCGCCTTGCAATTCGGTCTCGTCGGTGGGACTGCTCACGAAAGAGACTTCCGCCAGGATCGCAGGCATTGATGTTCCCGTGAGCACGACGTATTGGGCTTCTTTTACTCCGCGATTCCGGATCCCAGGATTTTTAGCTGCAACCGTTCCGTAAAGCGCCTGTTGGACGCATTCGGCTAGGTGGTGCGATTCCCGGACCTTTTCGCGGATGTCCACTCTTGTCCAATCTATATTTTGAAGAGAGGGTTCGTTATCAGCATCAGTGGGGCGCGCTTTCAACGACGAATAAGTATTCGTGTAATAGGTTTCCACTCCGCGAGCGGAGGTCAAGTCGCTGTAGTTTGCATGAATTGAAACGAAGAGATTCGCCTGGGAGAGGTTGGCGATTTCGGCGCGCTTCTCCAGCGCAATGTAGTTATCGTCGTTGCGGGTGTAAATGACTTTGGCGTTCAATCGCTTTTCGAGCAGATCGCCGAGGCGTTGGACGATATCCAGAACCAGATCCTTTTCTTCCAGGCCTTTTCGTCCAACAGTGCCTAAGTCCCAGCCGCCGTGGCCAGCATCGAGCACAATGCTAAAGCTCGGAACTCGAGCCAGCGTTTGATTGGATTGGCGATTCTTCGGCTGCGGCACCGCGACGTTTGCTCCCGTAATCGGGTTCACAGACGCTACAGGTCCGGCTTCGATAACGTTTCCTTGCGCGGTTGCAT
>PNAR01000277.1 GCA_003169715.1 Acidobacteriaceae bacterium
GAATAATCCAGGACGCTATCGTGAGCCGCGAGTGAAAATTTCTCGCGGGTGGATAGCGGGGGAAGCTGCGTATTGGCGTTCACCGCTCCAAAGTTCGGAATGAGCCAGAACATTCTCTTTGTCTGCTTACCTTCGGAGTCGTCTTTTTTGTTTTTGCTAGGTTGAGGTGTATCGGGTAACGAAACTGCGCCGCTATCCGACGGTGGTGCAGGAGCTGGCTTGCTCTGTGATGCCGGAGTGCTCTGCTGGGCGTATTCAATAGGACCAGTTTGATCCGTATTTTGCGCCTGGGACCACGCTAGCGCCGGCAAGAAAAGAAGGAAGAGAACAACCACGACTTCTGCGATCTGAGGGGCTATTCTACAATTCACGCGCAAACACGGAATCATCACGCGCAACGCCCGCCAACGCACATGGAGCTTAGAAGACTGGCTAACGCGATAGGTTGCTTATATACGGACAGTCGGGTTGCGATCGAAAGATGTTGGCCATACCGGAAATTGATCGCATCCCGGCTGAAGAAACATTGCGTCGAGTCCGGCGTCCCCGGAGTCAGTACTCATGGTCAGACGGCCACGCCTGATCCAATTCTTCGCGGAATGCCACAGCCGACGCCAAGAGCAGTAAGAGGGTCCAACAGCCCAGGAAAAACCAACTGCAACGAAGCACGATTGAATAAACAATGTCAGCAGTCATAAGACTCTCCTGATAATTACTTAATACTCGCGAACGTCAAAAAGTTTTTCCCGGTTAGCCGCTTGTAGTTTTGAAGAATTCCCTGAATCGCAGCCAGCTTTAGCGACGGTGTGATTTTATCGTTCATCGCGATCTGCTCAATTTGAGCAAGCCAATATTCGACTGCTCTTTCGACGCCAGACAACATTTCGGTCGCGACGATGTTTATGAAGTCAGTGGGGATCGCTGCGGTAGCCAAGTGCCTATCTCCCTTCGATGAATTCGCTGAAAAATGTGAGGAGGGAGAATTCCCTCCTCGCACCACTTCCACTTACTGATTTGGCGTTGCCGGTTCTGATTGCTCGTGCTGCGCGTGTTGCGCCATCCATTGCTGATGCTTTGTCTGCAATTGGGCAAACTTCGTTTTCTGATCAGGTGTAAGAAGTTGGTACGCCTGAGACATGATGCGAGCGTGCTCCAGTTCGATCTGCGAGTGAGTCTGGGTTTCCTGCGATATGATCGCCTGAGCTTTGGTGTCGTCAAAGTTGCCGCTTGTGACTAGTTGCATCATCTGTTGATGGGCTTGTCCTTCCTGGACCATCAGCGGATGAAGAGTCGGTTTTTCATTGGCAACGATTTGCTTAATCTGCGCCCGTTGCGCGTCTGTGAGATCAAGCGCTTTGGTGAAAAAACCTAATGGTCCTCCACCGAAACCTCCGTGGTGCCGCGGGCCTGGGCCCGTGCCAGCTTCTTGAGATACCGCGAAGCCTACCATCAATAAAAACGCAAGACCCGCGCCTAGCATTTTAAATTTATTTCTTTTCACGTTGAATCCTCCTGAACCATCCTGTTGCAAAACTGAATCGTGTCCTGACTTCTGTGCTATTGATAGGAACACATCGCGCGCTGAAATGTAGTAAAGAGTCGGTCAACCGGAGTAAAGTTTTGTAAACCGTCGAGAGGGCAGGTTTGACAATTCTTTACGCCTAATCGAGATGGCGTTGTGTGAAACTGAAATGGCAAACATGGACCAGATTCTGATCATTGACGATGATGTGGAACTGTGCAGCCTGGTGGCGGAGTATCTTGGTCCCGAAGGTTTCAAGGTCGAAGCGATTTTCGATGGAAAGCGCGGCTTGGAACGAGCGCTCAATGGCCCGCAATTATTAATCGTGCTCGACGTGATGCTGCCCGGACTGAATGGACTGGATGTTCTGCGGCGGATTCGGAGCACATCGAAAATTCCGGTGTTATTGCTTACGGCCCGTGGTGAGGACGTTGACCGCATTGTAGGCCTTGAGATTGGAGCGGATGACTATCTTCCAAAACCATTTAATCCGCGGGAACTTGTCGCTCGTATTCGAGCGATTTTGCGGCGGACAAAGACAGCCCCACAGAGTGACCCGATTCCCGACGTAGTGCGCGTGGGCGAGATTGAACTTGATCCAGCCACGCGGACGGTTCGGCAAAGAGGCGTGCCGATTGAGTTCACCTCCGTGGAGTTCAATCTATTGGAAGTCTTGCTTCGAGAGGCGGGACGCGTGGTGGCACGCGAGGAACTGGTGGACACAGTTTTGAGCCGGAAGTTTTCTCCTTTTGACCGCAGCATTGATATGCATGTGAGCAAGGTGCGCAAGAAGCTGGGCGACTCCGACAATGGCACTGAATTGATCAAGACGGTTCGCGGAGTTGGTTACATTTTCACGCTCGCGCGCGAGCAGGCCGGAAGCGACGCCAAATGAGAAGTCTTTTTCTCAAAATTTTCCTCTCTTATTGGCTCGCATTTGCCCTGTTTCTCGTCACCACCATTCTTGTAACTCTGGCGTTGCGGCCTCCACGCGAAGCCTCTGGCATTGAGGCGATGCAACAGAGATTTCTCAATGATTCAGTGCAAGCGTACAAGACGGGAGGGTCGGAAGGACTGCGCGCATACTTGCGAACCCTCCGCGAGAGCCAACATGTTCACGCTTTTCTCTTTGATCAGCAGGGGCACAACCTTACCGGCCGCGGTGCACCGGAGTGGATAGAAAGAGTACAACGCGGGCAGATCCACACAGCAGACAGCATTTGGGGCAGGATGGGCCCGATGCAGTTTCTGCGGCCCTCGGTGACGGCTGCGGACGGCCAATCTTATAGCCTGGTCATCGAATTGCCGATCGAGCGCACGCGATTCGGTCCGCACGGCGTGCCCGGGCTTGGGATTCTTATCGCGATCATTTGCTCTGGACTGGTCTGCTATCTCCTGACCCGATATTTGACCTCACCCATCGTGCGGCTTAGAGCGGCTACTCAAAAATTAGCTGCGGGTGATTTGACGGCGCGAGCGGGCGTGAAGACATCGCGGGGTCACGATGAAATGTCTGAACTGGTTCGCGACTTCGACACTATGGCGGAGCGTCTCGAACATCTGGTGAATGCGCAAGGACGGTTGTTGAAAGACATCTCCCACGAGTTGCGTTCCCCACTCGCCCGCTTAAATGTTGCGTTGGAGTTGGCGCGCCAACGCGCCGGCCCCGAAGCGAACAGCGCGCTTGAGCGCATTGATCTCGAAGCAAATCGCTTGAATGAACTGATCGGGCGGCTACTCACGATTGTACGGTTGGAGAGCGGCGGCGAAATCATGCGGAAGGCGCCGGTGCATCTCGCGCAATTGGTTCGCGAAGTCGCCGAAGATGCTGCCTTCGAGGCCCAAAGCCGCCAGTGCCGCGTTGAATGCACAATCAAGGATGATTGTGTGGTCATCGGAGACGCGGGGCTGTTGAACAGCGCGATCGAGAATGTAATCCGAAACGCGGTGCGTTATACGCGGGAGGATACTGCCGTCGAAGTGCAATTGGAATGTGCCGATGGAGGAAATGGGCGGGAGGGAATTGTGCGTGTCACGGATTGCGGGCCGGGGGTTCCCGAGGAAGCGTTGGAGAAATTGTTCCAGCCGTTTTATCGCATTGACGATGATCGCGGGCGGGGGACAGGCGGTGCCGGACTGGGCTTGGCGATTGCTGACCGGGCTGTGAGACTTCACGGCGGCACCGTTGTGGCTACGAATAGACCTCAAGGTGGATTGATGATCGAAATCAGATTTCCGGCGGTGTCACATTCGGATGACAAGATTGTCGCGGTCCAAACAGGCGTTGAAGGTTAGTTCCAAGACGTTCGTCCGGGAATCTTATGGTTGGGACAATTCGTAACCCTAACCTGATCGCAACTCCCGTCTGCGGTTGCTCTAAACGTTCATTCCTGATAAACAAAAGGATGAGTCCCTGCTATTTTTTCTCGTGCCTCTTGCGCGCGTGACCTTTTTGGGTCGAAATTGTCGGGAGATGATCCTGGGAGAACAATGCGGATAAAGTATCGCTGGTTGTCACTCGTCCTACCTTTATTACTCATTTTGGCAAGCTGTTCTAGCAGTTCCTCCTCATCCATAAATGGGGGCGCCGGCTTTCTATGGTTGACTGCGCAGGGAAACACAACCGTGCAGGCATACACGATCAATCTAGGCAATGGGGCGCTAAGCCTAAACGGCAGGGCGGTGGGCACCGCGAACGCGCCTACCTCAATCGTTATCACGCCGAAAGCCGATGCCGCATTCATATCCAACAGCGGCACGGGAGCACTGTCGTTTGGCGGCGGAATATCCGCCTACACGATCAATAGCGACGGAACTTTCAAGGTGGCGGGGAGCACCGTCCCAGTGAGCGATTCCGCCGCTCAGCCAAACACCTGCGCCAATCCCATGGGTTTGGCGATTGACCCGAGCGATAAATTCCTTTTTGTAGCATGTCAGGGAACTTTCGGTGACTTAAACTCAGGTGCTGTCTTCGTGTTTTCGATTAGTGGCACGAGCTTAGCGCCAGTCGGCATCCGAACTCCTACCAACAACGGCACTGCGACCGGAAGTGGCGCTGTTTCAGTAGCCGTTAGCGCTTCTGGAAATTATTTGTATGTGGCGAATCAGTTTGCGAACACCGTGTCTTCGTTCCAAATATCCAGTTCCGGGGCGTTGACGTTATTAAATACTTATCCGGTGGGAATTGCTCCGTCGGCAGTATTCGTTTCGGTAGCGCAGGGCACAATTCCTGCGGGGCAGTACCTTTACGTTGCAAATACCGGATCAAATAATATTAGTGGGTTTGCTATTTGCGATGCCGCAAATGCATCGAGTTGCTCCACGCCGAACGGTCTTCTTACTCCGATTGCTGGGTCTCCTTTCGCGGCGGAACCCGGACCGGTCGCGATTGCCATGGATCCGACGGCTCCTTTTCTCTATGCAGCGGATGAGCAGGCTAATCAAATCTCACAGTATTCGTGGAGTTCCGGCACAGGCGTACTTACGCCGTTAAGCACGGCAATGATTTCCGCTGGAGGCAGTCCCGTTGCCCTGGCGATTCATTCCGGCGTTGCCGCAACTGCAACGGCGGCCGGCATTGATTATCTTTACGCCGCAAATCTCAACGCAGCTTCAGTCTCGGTTTACACGTTGAATACAACTACCGGAGCGTTGAACGTGTCGGGCAGTCCAGTGACGACCCCTTCGCAACCCTCGGCGATAATAGTCAGATAAGATCGGTGAGATAGGCGCTTCCGGCGAAACCCGTACTCTTTCGAAAATGTCATCGGCCGCAAACCTTTGTTCAGCTTCGCCTCGACGGCTCATCATTGTTATTTTCTTCATTATGACCTCTTTTGCATCAGGACAGACTTTGCAAGCCCCCCCAGCCATCACTGATCCCAAGCAAATCAGCAGCAAGCCCAATGCGCAGGTTGAACAGGGCGAGCAAAGTCTTTCGATCGAAAAGCTGTACATGACACGGGCGATTGGGGGCAGTACCTGGTCGCCGGATGGAAAGACGATTGCGTTCGTGTCGAATATCAGTGGGAGAAATAATATTTGGCTTGTACCCGCCGAAGGCGGATGGCCCACGCAGCTCACGATCAGCGATCAACGGCAGACGCAGCCCGCATGGTCTCCGGACGGAAAATGGATCGCTTACATGTCCGACTATGACGGCGATGAACAATGGGACATTTTTCTGGTCTCTCCGAAAACTGGAATGGCGGTGAATCTAACTCACAGCCGAGAAATTGCTGAAGAACATCCGACTTGGTCTCCGGATGGCCGCTATCTCGCCTACATGGTGAAGCCCCGAACGTCTTCGGTATTCGAGATTAATGTGTATGACACGTTGATGCGCGATACGAAACACGTTACAAGCGACACGCCCAAAGACCGGATGAATGTTGACCCCATCTGGTCGCGCGATGGAAAGCACATTGTTTACACGCAGGAGCAGGCCAAGGGAACGGATTCCAATATTTTTATCGCAGACGTGACTACAGGAAAATCAACGTTGCTCACGCCGCATGACGGAGAAAAACTTTTCCGGGCGAATGATTGTTCGTACCGCGTCATTCAGAATGGGGGCGACATCCTCATAACATCAAATGCGGAAAACGGATATGAAAACGTCGGCATTCTGAATGGTTCAGAAAAAGAGACGAATGGAATTCCGCAACCAACAAAAATCACATGGCTTACTCACGATAAATGGGAGATTGACGGCGGCAACTTTTCGCCCGATGGAAAGCGCGTTACATGGACCGCGAACGTTGACGGCTTTGTAAACATATATCTGCACGACTTAGGTACGGGAAGAACAACTTCATTGCCTTTGCCTAAAGGAGTGAACACGCTGGGTGGCTCGCAATCAGCATTCGCTCGCGATGGTTCGCGGCTCATCTACTATCACGACGGTCCCACTTCCCCGCGCGATGTTTGGGTATATTCCATCGCAACCTCCAAATCGCATCAGGTCACCCATGCACTGGTAGCGGGAGTTCGTTCGGAAGATATGGTCGAGCCAGTACTGGTGCACTATCCGAGCCGGGACGGCAAGTGGACGATCTCCGCCTTCGTGTACATGACCTACAACATGGTGCGCAATGGTCAGAACGCGGCGATCGTGTATGTTCACGGCGGACCCAAGTCACAATCGGTAAACTCGTTCAACCGCTTCATTCAACACATTGTCAATCAAGGATACATGGTGATCGCGCCCAACTATCGCGGATCTACCGGATTCGGCAAAGACTTTGAGGACGCTAACCTGTTCGACATGGGCGGCGGAGATTTGCAGGACGTACTCGCGGCTGCGGATTGGATCAAGCAAACCGGCTACGTGGATCCTAAGAAAATAGTTTTAATGGGCGGCAGCTATGGCGGATATTTAACCATGATGGGAGTAACGAAAGCGCCGGAAGTTTGGGCAGCAGGCGTTCCAATCGTTCCGTTCGTGAATTATTTCACCGAGATCGAGAATGAAGATCCGGTGCTGCGGGAAATGGATCTGGCCACTATGGGCGACCTAGGGAAGAACAAAGCACTGTACGAAGACCGCTCGCCAATCTTCTTTGTGGATAAGATCAAAGCGCCGCTGCTGCTGCTGGCTGGAGGAAACGATCCCCGATGTCCCAAGAGCGAGACATTACAGGTTGTAGACGCGGTTAAGAAACAGGGCGGCAAGGCCGAATATAAAATTTACGACAATGAAGGACACGGCTTTGCCCGCGTTGAAAATCAAATTGACGCCTACAAGCGTGTGTCGGATTTCTTGAAGGCCCACGTCCCGCCGGCTAATTGCGGATGCTCGCTGAACGATTGATGGAATCTTTGCAACGATCGGAATTATGAAATACAACGGCAGACGCAGCAGGCTGCGTCTCTACTCTTCATTTCCTGCCGGATGGGGACGGCGGCATCGGAGACGACTGGTGTCCGGCTCATCCATAGTCCGCAAGAACGCGGCGATTATTTGCCTGGCCGCGTTGCTGTCGCCCTTGTTTGTTGGTTTGAGCCATGCGCAATCTGCACCGGCACCAATTCCGCAGCAAACCGCGCAAGAGAAAATCATTATTGACACCGACATTGGCGACGACGTGGATGACGCCTTTGCCGTCGCGCTCGCCCTTCGCAGCCCCGAGTTGCAGATTCTCGGGATCTCCACCACTTTTGGGGACACCGAGACGCGAGCCAAACTCCTGGACCGGCTTCTCGGCGAAGCTGGACGTCCGGACATTCCAATCGCGATAGGCACTTCGACTGTCACCAAGAGCGTTTTCACGCAGCGACGCTATGCCGAGGCCGGCCGCTTCGTCAGGGCATCCCATCCCAACGCCGGGGATTTTATCCTGGAGCAGATTCGACGGTATCCCGGCCAAATCACTTTGGTCGCGATTGGTCCTCTGATGAACGTTGGTGCGCTTATTGATAAAGATGCGGAAACTTTTCGCAAGCTCCGCCGCGTAGTGCTGATGGGAGGCTCTATTGAACGAAGATACGGTGATCTGGGGTACGCGCCATCGCATGGACCCGAACCGGAATGGAACATCGTAAATGATATTCCCTCGGCACAAAAACTATTCGCCTCTGGCGTCCCAATTTACATGATGCCGCTCGACTCAACCCAGATGAAATTAGACGAAGTGAAAAGAGCAATCTTATTTCAGGCAGGCACGCCGCTCACCGACGCATTGACTTTGCTCTATCACGAATGGGGGCAGGAGACGCCGACTCTTTTCGATGTGATGACGGTGGCTTACATTCTGAATCCGGAGATCTGTCCGGTTAAGCCGATGCACATTCGAGTGGACGATAAAGGTTTTACACGCGTTGGATCGGGATCTCCCAATGCGCAAGTCTGCCTCAATTCGGATTCGGATGCATTCTTTCGTTTTTATATTAAGCGTATGCTGGCACCGTAATCTCACGGGGCCGGACAACTCAGTTCTTTCCCGGATGGGTAGATCCAGACTTTCAGTCGGACCGTAAGAGGTGCGAAAACAAAATCGGCCCGGCCGAGAGCCAGGATCTACCCATTTAGAATTGCCAGCAAGTCTTTTTGCAGCCGCGATTGCCTTTGATCTATGAGAGCTTTTTTCATTTTCCTGCTCGTGATGAGTCAGAGTAATGGCGTTTCCGCTCCGGGAACGCCCTTCGCTAATCACGCGATTGAATGGGGTGTTTATTCCGGCAATCCCGAGAGCACCCACTATTCTCAGCTCGCGCAGATCAACCGCGATAACGTAAAAGATCTTCAGGTTGCGTGGGAGTTCGATTCGGGCGATGCGTTTCCTTCCTCTGAGAATGAATGTAATCCGATAGTGGTGAATGGAGTGCTTTACGCAACGACGCCGAAAGTAAACGTGGTCGCGCTCAACGCGGCCACGGGCAAACTTCTGTGGCGCTTTGATCCGAATGTCGGATTGCACGTAGTTGGCAAGATGCGGAGTCGTGGTGTTACTTACTGGTCAGACGGAAAAGATCAGCGAATCTTCGTCGCGGTTCGCCAGTATCTTTACTCTCTCGATGCCCGTACCGGCAGGCCGGTCGAGATCTTCGGCGTTAACGGCCGCATTGATCTCCGCGACGATTTGGGACGCGAGCCAAAGAATTGGGTCACGATGACCAGCCCTGGAATTGTCTATAAAGACTTGCTGATCATTGGAAGCAGCATGGGCGAAATGCTGCCTGCGTCGCCCGGCGACATTCGAGCTTATGCCGTACGTACTGGAAAACTCAGATGGTCGTTTCACACTATTCCTCATCCCGGGGAATTTGGCTATGAGACCTGGCCCAAAAACGCGTGGACGTACAGCGGCGCTGCCAATGACTGGACCGGTCTTTCGCTGGATGAAAAACGGGGCTGGGTTTTTGCGGCGACTGGCTCGGCAGCGTCCGATTTCTATGGAGCCGACAGAACGGGCGACGATCTGTTCGCGAATTCAGTTATCGCGCTGAAAGCCGACAGCGGGGAGCGCGTGTGGCATTTTCAAACCGTCCGGCACGATATTTGGGATCGTGATTTGCCGGCTCCTCCCGTCCTGGTCACTGTGAGTCGCGGCGGGCAGCCGCTCGATGCGGTAGCGCAAACGACGAAATCGGGTTTTGTCTATTTGTTTGATCGCGCGACTGGCGCCCCGCTCTTTCCTGTCGAGTATAAGAAATATCCCAAGTCCGATCTGGAAGGAGAAATAACGGCGGACGCGCAGCCGCTTCCTACTTTGCCTGAGCCGTTCGCACGACAACAACTCACTGCGGACATGCTGACACAGCGCACACCTGAAGCTCACGCCGAAGCCCTCGCCCGCTTTAAGCAATTTCGGAGCGGCGGCCAATTCGTGCCAGGAAGCCGCGAAGGCACGATCATCTTCCCCGGCTTCGATGGTGGAGCGGAGTGGGGCGGTCCCGCATTTGATCCGGAAACTCACCTCCTATACGTGAACGCGAATGAGATGGCTTGGATATTGCGTATGGTGGAACCGAAGCCAATTACCGGCACTGAGAGTGGCAAGAGTATTTATTTTCGCGAATGTGTCGCCTGTCACGGACCGGCAATGAAGGGGTCGCCTCCAGAATTCCCGTCGCTCGTGAGATTGAGCAATCGCTATCCTGACGGCGATGTCTTCACTCTGATTTCTCGCGGGTCAGGCAGAATGCCGGGGTTCGCACGTTTGGGAGACGACGCGGTTCGTGCGGTAGTGGACTACGTTTACAGCGGCGTTGACAGAACCGCGAAGACTGTAGCGCCGTCGCCAAGCGACGTGAAGTTCGTAAGCGACGGATACAACAAATTCCTTGATGTTGACGGATACCCCGCGATTCAGCCGCCTTGGGGAAAGCTTACAGCAATAAATATGGACACCGGAAAGTTCGTGTGGAGATCTGCGCTGGGGGAATACCCTGAACTCGCCGCCAAAGGCTTGAAGAATACCGGCACTGAAAACTATGGCGGACCTGTGGTGACCGCCGGAGGTTTGCTTTTCATCGCCGCAACCAGTTTCGATAAGAAGTTCCGCGCCTTCGACAAAAACACCGGGAAACTTCTGTGGGAAACAACTCTTCCTGCGGCGGGCAACGCGACTCCATCAACCTACGAAATCAATGGCCGTCAATTCGTCGTCATTGTGGCCGGAGGCGGCAAGGCGAAGGACGCCCCATCGAGTGCAAGCATTGTGGCGTACGCATTGCCGAAGTGAACTACAAGACAGAACGTTGGAGGAAAAATGATCTCGCGGCGTCAGTTTCTTGGGACGATCACGGCGGGCGCCGCAGGCCTCGCCGTCGGCACAACAGCAAAAAGTTACGCGAGAATTCTGGGAGCAAACGACCGCGTAACCTTCGCGATTGCCGGGCTTCACGGACGCGGCTACGCTCACCTGTCGTCAATCAAGGCGAATCAAAGCGCAGCAAATGTATCGCACATATGCGATGTGGACTCCCGCTATCTCGATAAATTTGCAGCCGAGTCACAAAGGGAATTGGTTTATCTGCCCGTTAAAGAAAAAGATTTTCGCAAGATACTGGAATCGAAAGATGTGGACGTACTCAGCATCGCCGTGCCGGACCATTGGCACACACCGATGGCAATTCTGGCGATGCAGGCGGGCAAACACGTTTACGTAGAAAAACCGTGCGGCCACGATCCTAACGAATGCGAGATGCTGGTGCGGGCGCAACGCAAGTACGGCATGCTAGTGCAGATGGGCGACCAGCAGCGTTCTTCTCCTCACACCATTGAGATCATCCAGAAGATCCACGACGGGCTGATTGGCCGGCCTTACTTCGCAAAATGCTGGTATTCCAATAATCGCGGTTCGATTGGAATCGGCAAGCCTGTTCCGGCCCCCGATTACCTTGACTGGGATCTCTGGCAAGGTCCCGCTCCGAGACGACCGTACGAAGACAACATTCATCCCTACAACTGGCACTGGTTCTGGCTTTACGGCACCGGAGAAGCGCTCAACAACGGCACGCACGAGGTGGACGTGTGCCGTTGGGCGCTCAACGCCGACTTTCCCCAACGGGTCACGGCTTCGGGAGGCCGATACGCCTTTCACGATGACTGGGAATTCTATGACACCCTGGTGACGAGTTTCGAATACGGCGACAAGATGATTACATGGGAAGGCATGAGCTGCAACGGCAAGACTTATTACAACCGGGGTCGAGGTTCGATTGTTCATGGCACCAAGGGAAGCGTTCTCATTGATCGCGATGGTTACCAAATCTTCAGCCTTGATGACAAGCTGATCCATGAGTTCAAGACGAACGAAAAAAACTCAACTCAGGATCTGCTGAGCCGCGATTCCATGACCGATGCGCACTTTCGAAACATGATCAATGCCATCCGAACCGGCGAGAAGTTGCACGCGCCTGTCGCCGATGCTTACATCGGAGTCGCGATGTTGCAGTTTTCAAACATCGCATGGAAACTCAAGCGTGAACTGAAGCTGGACACAAATGGGCACATCGTGGGCGACCCGGAGGCCACTAAGATGTGC
>PNAR01000109.1 GCA_003169715.1 Acidobacteriaceae bacterium
TGCCCGATCAATCCATTCTGGTGGCCGGTAAAGCCATCGGTGGCGAAGTATGCGGTGTGCAGCACGACGGGCGCATACAAGGAGAGCCACTACCGGACAGTTTATTTTCATAAATCCGGCAAAGAAGTCGAGCACGCTTTCGAGCGCTACTTAACCGCAATTGCCAAAGCTGTGGACGCGTTCCGGCGGCAACGCAAAGTGTTCACAGTTTTGGTTGCAACCGAGCAGCTCGACGTCCGCGCCTGCGAACGCATCTCCGAAAAGTTGGGCGGGTTGCCAATTTTCACGTCGGCGGATTACGACATGTATCAAATGGTGAGCATTCTGCGCGCCGGCAATATGATGGCGTCGTCGCGATTTCATGGCATCGTTACATCCATGCCCGCCCTTGTGCCATCGGCGGGAATCACCATGGACGAGCGCATTCGCAATTTGATGCGGGAACGCGGGCACGAAGATTTACTGATGAATGTGGACGATCCGGACCTGGAGCAAAGACTGCTATTCGCGCTGAATAAGCTGGCAACCGACCCGGAACCGATTGCGGATGCGATTGGCCGCACCGTGGCGCGCAACTTGAAAGTGATGGCGCGGATGGGGGTGTATTTCGAGGAGGAAGTTCAGCGGCGATATCCAGAGTTTCCGACGCGCAAAGGCGAGTGGAGTTGGGAGGACTACCTGCCTCCGATGAGCGCGGGGTTGCATAAGCTGGTTGAAACGTATAGCTAAGCGCGATTTTTTCGGCTCCGCCCGGTTCGGGATAACAATTTCACACAATTGATGAGCGTTTTGAATGACATTTTCGTGCAACTTGAGGCGGCCGGTGAGGCTGCCGTGGTCCAGGAAATTCGTGACGGAAGAACCATTTCCGCGAGCGGGCGCGAACTGCTGGAGATGGTAGACCGCACTCGCGCCTTCATCGCCGCGAAGAAACTTGCCAAGGGTGAGCGGTGCGCTTTGCTGGCTCACAACAGTATTCGTTGGATCGCGATGGACCTGGCAATCATGGCGGAAGGATTGATAGTCGTTCCGCTTTATGCGCGGCAGGCTGCTTCTGAGCTTGTAAGCATGATGAAGGATTGCTCTCCGTCTCTGGTCTGCTGTGGTGATTCCGCGTTGCGCGATGGGATTACGCAAAACTGGGCGGAAGCTCCGCCTCAAGTACTCTTTGACGATGTGTTTGGCCCGTCCGGGCACGATAATGTCACTGCTTCGCGGGCGGGGGCGCCCGCGCCGCACAATCTCTCTGTTCCTGTAACTATTATTTATACTTCGGGAACCTCTGGCGACGCTAAGGGTGTGGTGCTCAACGCTGGAAATATTGCGCATATGCTGGGTTGCACTTCCACTTGGCTACCGGAAAACAAAAATGGCCAGGATCGCGTCTTCCACTATCTTCCATTTTGCTTTGCGGGCTCGTGGATCATGCTGTTAACTTCTCTGCTGCTGCGGAATTTGCTCATTGTGAACACCGATCTCAGCAAGTTGCCCAGCGATATGCGGTCAGCCGCGCCAGATTATTTCCTGAATGTTCCAGCATTGCTTGAACGAATGCGCAAAGCCGTGGACGAACAGCTCTGGAAAGCAGGCGGCGTGGCGCTCAGCATTTACAGCCACGCCAAAGGTGCGTGGTTTCGGAAACACGAAAAGCGGGGAAGTATGATGGATTCCGTGTGGCTGAATCTTGCCAGGAGAATGGTGTTTCCGACGATTCGTAAAAAAATGATTGGACCAAATCTCCAAGCGCTAATTTGCGGTTCGGCTCCGCTCAATGTCGAAACTCAACTCTACTTTATGATGCTTGGCATCACTGTGCTGCAAGTCTATGGATTGACGGAAACCGCCGCAATATGCACCATGGATGATCCTCATCACGTCGAGGCCGGACGAGTTGGGCCCGCAATCAAAGGGATTGAAATGAAGTTGGGTGAAAATGAAGAGATTGTCGTGCGAGGACCAAATATTTTTCCGGGATATTGGAATCGTCCTGCCGAGACCGCCAAAGCATTGCAGGACGGATGGTTTCGCACCGGCGATCAAGGCGAAGTGGATGCGGCAGGGAATTGGCGAATTATCGGGCGCATCAAGAACCTGATCATTCTTGGATCGGGTCACAACATCTCTCCAGAACCGATCGAAGATGAGTTGCTGAAAAGAATCGCCGGCGCGCAACAGGTAGTCCTGGCGGGGAATGGTCGCGGTTATCTTTCGGCGATTGTTACCGGAGACGTGAAGCCCGAAGCCGTACAATCCGCCTTGGATATGGTGAATGTGGACTTGCCGCATTACAAGCATGTGCGAGCTTTCCATATTTCTTTAGAAGCGTTCTCGATTGAGAATGGATTATTGACCGCAAACGGCAAATTAAAGCGCGACTTAATTGCTGACCGGATGAAGATCGAGATCGAGACCATGTATAGGGTCAAGCAGGCGTCATGAAGGGTTTTCATGGCAAATCACTTTCCTGGGAATTAAAGGACGGAGTCATTGAGTTGGCGCTTGCCCGAGATCCGTGCAATGAGATTGGGTCGTCAACGCTCGAAGACTTGGAGAGGTTTGCAACGGCGATTGAGAGCGCCGAAGATCACGCCCATGCGGTAATTATTTACAGCACGCTGAAGTGCGGATTTTGCGCTGGAGCCGATTTGCGAGAGCTTTATCGGCGTTCCCAGGAAATGGACGGCAAGGCTGCGGTTGTAGGCGTACGGGAGTTTCTCGAACGAATTCATCGAGTGATGAACGTTATGGATGCGTCGCCGTTGACCACGATAGCCGCCGTCCACGGCGTGACCTTCGGCGGAGGATTTGAACTGGCACTTGTCTGCGACTTGATAATTGCCGACAAGACAGCGCGATTTTGTTTTCCTGAGTTGCGGCTTGGGCTCATTCCGGGCTTTGGTGGAATTCCGCGCCTGAAGCGAGATTTGGGGAATGGGGTTGTGCGGGATTTGTTGCTGACGGGGCGGAGCTTCAACGCAACAAGAGCTCACTCCGTTGGCTTAATAAGCCAGGTCGTTGGCGAAGGTGAAGCATTGCGAGTGGCTCGCGCTACGACTGCACAGCTAAAAAAGTTTGATCGTCGGACTGCGGCCGCCGCCAAAAAGTTCATCAAACCGATTCCGTACGAGGACCTGCGTCAGGAAATTGATTTGTTCTGCGAACTGTTTGTGCAGCCAGCTGTTGCAGCGGGCTTGCGAAGGTTTGTAGAGAGCACCGAGCCACAGCCCTATTTGCCGTAAAATCACAAGGCAGTACGAAGGCGTAACAAAGTTAAAAACAATGCGAAATGCCGATCAAACATTAGACGAAATTCTCAACCTCTCTGCCGCCCATTTTAAGGTGCCGCGCGAGAAATTGAACCCTGACGATGATTTTTTCAAGACTCTGCGTATAGATAGTTTGCAGGCGCTGGATCTACTCACGAGATTGGAAAATCATTTCGGAATTGAATTGCCGGACTATGAGTTGCAAGGCGTCTCCGATTTCCGGACGCTTGCGAGCCGGATTCAGTCCCGCCTATAGAATTTGTCGTTAATAATCAGGCGACGTATTTGTAGAATTCCATCCCTATGAGTAAAGCTTCCATCTACAATCGGTACTTTGAAAACAAACTCTGAGACCTATAGATTGCGACACGGAAATCAGCAACCCGCCAATGCTTGATCTCGACCGATACGGTTCCCTTGGGGCTGCCCTGCGCGACGCGCTGGAGAAGTGGCCGAATGAGCTCTGTTTGATCGAGTCAGACAGGGACAAGGAAAAAACGCGTCTCACCTATTCTGATTTCAAAGATATTGCGACTCCAATCGCGCGCGCTCTGGAGGACGCTGAATTCAAGCCCGGTGATCGGGGTGCGATTATCATGTCGAATCAGTCGAAGTGGCTGATTTCGGCTTATGTAATCTTCCACTGCGGAGGCGTGCTTGTGCCTCTGGACTACAAACTCAGCGCCGATGAGCATCTGCAATTGCTGGCACATTCAAAGGCAAGTTTGCTCGTGATTGAATATTACTTATGGCGCGCCATAACTCAGTCGCCGGATTTCAAGAATCGAAAGCCGAGAATGGTGCTGGTCACGGAGGCTCCTCAAGGGGCGGATTTAGCTGGCGCGATCCGGTGGGAAGAATTTAGCCGCAAAGGTAATCCTGCATTTGCACCGCGGCAACTCGAAGATCCTGCGTGTATCGTGTACTCCTCGGGCACGGGAGGGCGGCCTAAAGGATGTGTTCTTACACATGCGAATTATCTGGAGCAGTGCAAATCGCTGACCGCGCTTTTTCCCTTCAAGCCGGGGCTGCGCTACCTGAGTATTCTGCCGACGAATCATGCGATTGATTTTATGGTTGGATTCATTGGTCCGTTCGTGTGCGGCGCTTGCGTCGTCCACCTTCGAACCCTGCGGCCAGAGTACGTACGCGATGCCTTCGTGCGCTACCGGATCAACTATGCCAGCCTCGTTCCTTTGGTTGTCAAGAATCTCGAACGTGGAATGAAGGCCAAGTTTGACGCGCTTCCGAAAATAAAATTGTGGATGTTAAAGTCGCTCATTGCGATCAATAAATTACTGACACGTCGCCGCCCTCATGTGGAATTGAGCCGGAGCCTGTTGCCGCAGGTCCATCGCGCTTTCGGGGATAGATTGCTCGCCTTGTTCACGGGTGGAGCGTTCATGGAAGCCTCAACCCTTCAATTCTTCTACGATCTCGGAATACCCATCGCCAATGGATACGGGCTTACGGAGGCTGGCACGGCGTTAACATTGAACGACTTCAAACCCTTCCGCGCGGATACGGTTGGCAAACCGCTGCCAGGAGTCGAGCTTCGCATCCTCAGTCCTGACGAGGAAGGGATCGGAGAAGTTGCGGCACGCAGCAAGACGGTCATGTCGCATTATCTGGATGACCCTGAACTGACCGCGGAAACGATTGTTGACGGATGGCTGCTCACCGGCGACTTCGGACGTTTCGACAATACCGGCCATTTGCAGCTCTTCGGCCGCAAAAAGAACATGATCGTCACCGAAGGCGGCAAGAATATTTATCC
>PNAR01000395.1 GCA_003169715.1 Acidobacteriaceae bacterium
GGGCAACTATTTCACAATATTATCAGCCATGGCATTGCCAAATTAGCCGAGTTTCTCGATGACGAACTGATCGAAGTTGTTGCCAGGGCCCATCAAAGCCAGCAGCTACGCAGCCTCGGTGCACAGGAAGTTCTGGATGAGTTAAGGGTCTTAATCCGGGACAAGAGCGGCACGACGGCCTTTTTCTGTTTTTCGACGCAAATCAAAGGGCGTAACCAATTGCACATTTACGGTCCGGCTGGATCACTCAGTGCAGATATTATCACTGGAAGCCTCATCCGAACGCAAACTCGCTCGTTTAAGAGCTATCTCACTTATTTCGTTCCACCGCTGAATAATGCCCGGGAGCATCTTAGAAACGCAGGGCTCAACGTGACCAATTTCCTTCGTCGGCGGCTTTATCAGGACTTCGGAATGAAAGAATTGATCGAGCGTTTCTATAGCAGCATCCGTACGGGAGGACTCCCGCCGATTCCGTACCGTGAAATCATTTTGACAGCCCGGATTATGGATGAAATCTTTGCGCAAATTTACCCGGCTCACGAGCGCGTCGTCGTGAGCGCTCATCACTGATGATCGGCAGTTACCTCCGTCTTGGGACTTTCGACGTCTGATTTTTGCCCTCTGCTCCACCACGCCGCCATTCGCTCGGGAGAACTTTCGGGGTAGTCCGAGCGTAGGTGAGTCCACCCCTCACTACGCATTCGCGATAAAAACTCAAATAAAGCTTCACGCGCCCGCGTAAACGTGATAAAAACAAGATCGATTAGGCCACCTGCTCCAATGCATCTCCGGGCGGTCTGAAGAACCCGTAGGGTACTCATTTCCTAGCAATTGTGAAAAAACTCCAGCAAAAGGGTTCAGCTCTATTAACGATAGGGGCAATAGTTTTGATGGGCCATGCACTTAGAGCAAGCGATCCGCCAGGACGGCCACTAGGCACATTGATGTTGGGTACGACAACGACGGTAAATTGCCCAACTGGGTTTACCTGCACTGATTTTACAGTTATTTGTCCCGATCTGGCGCAAGAAACTGGAGCGATTGCCGATCAAAAACCGACCGTTCAAACAAGAGGATTAGTAATGTTTTTCTCGGGAGCGGTAGGTGGCACCTTTTGGTCAGCCAATGGCGTTACTTCTTTAGCCCAGCCATTTCTCCAGTCCCTTTTAGACAATGGATTTGAGATAGTGCAGGTTCGCTGGGGAAATAACGGCTGGCTCGAATCAGCGCCCGGGGTGCAATCTGGCCAAGAAGCCATGGCGTGCCGGCCGGCAACGACAATCCAGTGGGTCCATGACAACCTGTATGTTCCGCTCGGGCTACAAGGTGGATTCTGTATCACGGGTAATTCTTCCGGAGCCTCTCAAATTACCTATGCACTTTCGTCCTACGGGATTGCCGATATTGTTGATGTAGCAGTCCCTACTTCCGGTCCGCCGTTCGCAGCGATTTCTAAAGGGTGCCTCTTGCAGGACGGATATGCATATATCAGAAGTAACCAGACATCAGTAGATTCTTCGTATGGCTACATTGCCCCGAACTGGGGGCCATGCGTGGCGCACGATCCATCTTTTAACGATATCTGGATTGCGAATAGCGTTGAAACTGGTGGTATCCAATATAATTACCCAACCGCCAGAGTTCACATCATACTAGGCGGTAACGACGATCTTAGCATACGAAACCACGTCAATGATTATTATCAGGTCTTAGTGCAGGCACAGCAACCAATGCTCACCCTGCAAGTGGTGCCTAAGATGGCCCACACTATTCAAGATTCCGCCGATGGTCTCTCTGCGCTGTTCACCGCTCTGACTGCGAGTCCAACACCTGGACCAACATCAACTCCCAGTGGGACGCCGACTTCGACCGCAACACCAAATCCGACCCCAATTGAGACGCCGACTCCGATCGGAACGCCAACGCCAGGCGAAACGTCAACACCGACTCCAAGCCCGACCCCGAGTCCGACACCTGCGCCCACAGCAACCGCGACTCCAACTCCTAGCCCTAATCAGCCACCCGCTGCGCCAACAAATCTTTTAGCAACTGCAATCTCATCCAGCCAGATTGCTCTCTCGTGGACTGACAATTCAACGAACGAGACTGGTTTTCAGATTCAACGGTCTAACGACGGCGTCAACTTTGCGTTAGTCGCTAGCCTTGGCGCCAATGTCACCACATACACAGATAATGGGCGGACGGCGGCAACGACCTATTATTATCGAGTACGGGCGTATAATTCTCACGGGAACTCCGCACTATCCAATGTTGCAAGCGCTACAACGCTATCGACCTCTACCCCAACTCCAACGTCTACTCCGACTCCACCTCCTACGCCAACACCGACACCGACACCGACACCTACACCTACACCTACCCCTCTCGAGACGCCGACGCCTACCCCTACCCCTATCGGGACACCGACACCGACACCTATCCCTATTGAGACGCCGACACCGACACCAACCCCGACACCGAGTCCGGCACCCACGACTACTCCTACGCCAACAGCGACACCGACACCTACCCCTCTCGAGACACCGACACCTACACCTCTCGAGACGCCGACGCCGACTCCTACCCCTATCGCGACACCGACGCCGACGCCTACATCTACCCCTCTCGAGACACCGACACCTACACCTCTCGAGACGCCGACGCCTACCCCTATCGGGACACCGACACCTACCCCTATTGAGACGCCGACACCGACGCCAACCCCGACACCGAGTCCGGCACCCACGACTACTCCTACGCCAACGGCGACACCGACTCCAACCCCAGCCCCGGCTCAACCACCGGCTGCGCCAACAAATCTTCTGGCAACTGCGATCTCATCCAGCCAGATTGCTCTCTCGTGGACTGACAATTCAGCGATCGAGAGCGGTTTTCAGATTCAACGGTCTAACGATGGCGTAACTTTCGCCTTAGTCGCTAGTCTTGGCGCCAATGTTACCACCTACACAGATAGTGGACGGACGGCGGCGACGACCTATTATTATCGATTACGGGCGTACAATTCTCGCGGGGATTCTGCACTGTCCAATGTTGCAAGCGCAACGACAGCGCCTTAGGAAAAAGAAAAGCACTGTGACCAAATGAGTCATGGAGGAAGTCTTGAGCAAATCTACCCGAGCGAAGCTAGAAGGCCGCTCATTTCGATGAATCGGGCCCAGTGGTCGCAACTGAAGGCCTCCGCCATCTACCTTGAGCCCTCTATGCCGTGAAATACGTGCTCATTACTCCCGCGAGAAACGAGGAGAGATTCATTGGGAAAACACTCGACTCCATGGTGGCGCAGACGCTATTGCCTGAGCGCTGGATCATCGTAGACGATGCTTCAACCGATCGCACAGCAGAAATCGTCCAGGAGTACGTGAGGTGCTATCCGTGGATTGAACTTATTCGTCGCGGGCAGAATGTGGAGCGCAGTTTTGGTGCGAAGGTCGACGCGTTCAATGTCGGTTTAGAGCGCGTTTTGTCGTTGCCCTTTGAGGTCATCGGCAACCTTGACGCCGACCTTTCCTTTGATTCGGATTACCTGCAGTTTTTGATGTCGAAGTTTTCTGACGACCTTAGGCTGGGCGTAGCCGGGACTCCTTTCACGGAGGATGGTGGCTATGATACAGCTAGGGACAGCTTCGAGGGTGAAAATCATGTTGCCGGAGGCTGCCAACTTTTCCGTCGGCAGTGCTTTGATGACGTGGGTGGTTATACGCCAAATCCAGCAGGAGGCATTGACTGGATTGCGGTCACGACCGCGCGAATGAAGGGGTGGAAAACAAGGTCATTTCCTGAAAAACGATTTCATCACTACCGGACGCTCGGCACGGCGGGCAGGAGTAGTATGTCAGCGAGCTTTTCTTACGGAGAAAAGGATTACTATCTTGGTGGCTCTCCTGTCTGGCAGTTGTTTCGCGTGGCTTATCGGATGACAAAGCAGCCGGTTCTCATTGATGGTCTGGCTTTGTTGTCAGGTTACTGCTGGGCTGCCCTACGGCGCATGAAACGGCCCGTTTCCAGAGAATTGATGCGGTTTCACCGCGGGGAGCAAATGAAGAAGCTGAGGGCGATTTTCGGGACTCTCGTGAGATTAAAGAGAGTGGATAGCTTCCGTGTGGCAACCGAGCGGCACTAAAACCAGTGGATCGTCTACATCCCGCAGTAGCGGAATGACGGCGTGGGAAGCAGAAAATCGAGGACTGAGATTAGATGCAGGTAGCGAAAGCATCCGATGAATTGGCGGGCAATGTTTCCCGTGTCCTGGCCAACTTCACAGAGTGGTTGGATGGCTATGGGGAAAGCTCATGGGATCATCAGAGCTTTTTCGCGGGTCCGGTGGGCGGTCGGGCCAAGTCGCTTTACTACCGGAACCGGGTTGTGGGAACTGCCGCTGTCGCCCCTCTTATCCTCTTTGAAGCGTTCTTTCCGGCGGCGCGCTGCCTGTTCCATCATCCGATTCGCTTTCCAATCGCCGACGCCCATTATGCAATGGGATTCGCATTCCTGTACGAGGCAACTGGAAACTCCGCTCATCTCGAAAGAGCGATTCACTTTCTGAGCGAGCTTGAGAAGTCGCGCTGTCGCGATTTCAAGGAGTTTTGCTGGGGCTATCCTTTTGACTGGGTCACGCGCGCTGGAATTATCAAAGAACAGACGCCGTTGATTACGACTACGCCGTACATCTATGAAGCCTTTCTTCAAATTTACGAGTTGGATCAGCGTGATGATTGGAAACGGATCCTTGAATCCATTGGACGGCATGCCTCTGTTGATATTAAGAATTTCAAAGCATCAGAAACCGCCTGCAGTTGCTCCTACACTCCTTTCGATAAGGGAGGAGTTATCAATGCCGCCGCCTACCGGGCCTTTTTACTGACAAGTGCCTCCCAGGTCTTGTCGAAAGACGAGTATTGGGGAATTGCTGAACAGAACCTCAATTTCGTTTTGGAGAATCAGAATCCGGATGGCTCTTGGTACTACGCGGTGGACGGAGTCCGTGATTTTGTCGACCACTACCACACTTGTTTCGTCATGAAGGCTTTGGCCAAGATTCACTCTCTGACCGGACACTTGGGGTGCCGAGAAGCGCTTACCCAAGGCGTTGATTATTACCTGAAGCATCTCTTTGACGAAGATGGACTCCCCAAGCCTTTCTCCAAAGCCCCGCGCCTGACCGTTTATAAACGCGAGCTTTATGACTGCGCCGAGTCCATCAACTTATGTCTGTTGTTGCGCGATCGCTTTCCGCAATTAGAAATGACGCTGGAAACGGTGGTCATGGGGATTCTGGAAGATTGGATCAAGCCCGACGGCTCGTTCCGCTCCCGCCGGCTGCATTTAGGTTGGGACAAAGTTCCGATGCACCGCTGGGGCCAGTCGCAGATGTTTCGAAGCTTGGCCTTTTATCTCAGAGAGGCGATGAATGGTCGAGGCCAGACGACAGGGGACAGATGTCGGACGTCAGAAGTCAGAGGAGACAACAATGTAGATCAAGTCGGCCAAGGATCTGATCGTTTATCAGAAAGCGTACGCACGCGCGATGGAGAGTTTGAGGGTAAGTAAAGGCTTTCCCGTAGAGGAAAAGCACTCACTTACCGATCAAATTCGGCGTTCCTCTCGGTCTGTCTGTACAAATCTGCGAGAGGCATTGGCAAAACGTAAGTACGAAGCACATTTTGTAAGTAGGTTGACGGACGCGGATGGCGAAAACAGCAAAACAGAAACCTGGCTCGATTTCGCCTATGGCTGTGGATATTTGCCTGAACACGATCATGTGCTCTTTACCAAAGAGCGCAGTGAAGTAGGGACACTGCTTGGAAGCATGATCAACGATCCTTCGTCTTTCATCCTAAGATGACCTCCGGCCTCTGAGTTCTGAAACATGTGTGGCATCTGCGATCAGAATAAGTTCACTCGCGAGCCGATGCTCATCACGGCATCGGTTTTCATGAATGTTTGATTTCCTCATCGTTGGTGCAGGCTTCGCCGGTTCTGTGCTGGCCGAGCAAATGGCCAGTCAACTTGGCAAGACATGTTTGATTGTGGAACGACGCAATCATATCGGCGGCAACGCCTACGATCAGTACGACGCTGCCGGTGTTCTGGTCCATAAATATGGCCCGCATTATTTTCGGACAAACTCTGATCGGATCATTCAATACCTGAGTCAGTTCACCGAATGGCGGGAAGTTGAGTACAAGATCTTATCCTGGACGCATGGCCGATACTGGCAGTTTCCAATCAACCTGAACACCTTCGAGCAGTTGATCGGACGGAGCTCGACCAGCGACGAGATGGAAGCGCAACTAGCAGAGTGGCGCGTTGACATCGCCGCGCCTAAGAATTCGGAAGAAGTAATCGTTTCGCAAGTAGGCTGGAAGCTGTACGAGATGTTCTTTAAAAATTACACGCGTAAACAATGGCATCGCGACGCGAAGGATCTCGATTCAAGCGTGTGCGGACGCATTCCGATTCGCACCAACCGCGATGATCGGTACCTGTCCGAAAAATTCCAGGCGTTACCCAAGAATGGTTATACGTCGATGTTCCAGAAGATGCTTTCGCATCCAAAGATCGAAGTCCGGCTCAACACCGATTATCGCGAGGCGCGCGAACATGTGCAATTCAACCACCTCATCTTTACCGGCCCGATCGACGAATATTTCGACCATTGCTTTGGCCATTTGCCATATCGGTCCCTCCGTTTTGAACCCGAAAGCCTGCCGCAAGAATTTTTTCAGTCAGCTATGCAGGTGAACTTCCCGAACGATCACGACTTCACCCGGATCGTGGAAATCAAACACGCCACGGGTCAGAAACTCCCATCGACAACGATCGTGCGCGAGTATCCACAGGATTTTGGACCCGGTCGCGAACCGTACTATCCAATCCCCGCACCCGATGCTAGAGCACTGTATCAAAAGTACGCCGAGCGCGCCGCCTCGGAAAAAGACGTCAGCTTCGTTGGGCGACTCGCAACTTATCGATATTATAATATGGATCAGATCGTTGGAATGGCCCTCGCAGAATTCGATCGCCTGCGACGCAAAGAGCAAGTTCTGCCGGCCCTCTACCCTCGATCCTCCGTCGTCTGACTTCTGAACAACATGTGTGGAATCTGCGGCCAGTTTAATTTTGTCCGGAACGAACCGGTGGAAACGGAAAGGATTCGACGCATGACCCGAACAATGGTCCACCGTGGCCCCGACGATGATGGCCATTTTATCTCCGGCCCGCTCGGATTCGGCTTCCGGCGTCTTTCCATCATTGATTTGGTCGGGGGACACCAGCCGATGTCTGATGCCGAGGAAACGGTTTGGGTCATTTTGAATGGCGAGATCTACAATTTCAAAGAGCTGCGCGCTGAACTTGAAGAACGCGGCCATCATTTTCGCACGAATTCTGATACCGAGG
>PNAR01000022.1 GCA_003169715.1 Acidobacteriaceae bacterium
CGCGCCTTGATGTTGAGCTGGATATTCCGGCCGGTGCGGTGGCGCCTGGGCTCGCGCGTGGTGGTTGGGGCTTTTAGCTTCGCGGGTTCGCGACTCACAAAATTGGCGGTCTCCGAGATTGCCCTAACCTGATCCGATTCGGCGGCAGGCTTGGCGTTTTTTATCGGCTTGAATCCGGAGACGTCAATGTCGGGTCCCTGATCGAAGACACTGGCGCGCTCTGAACTCATCACGCAACCTCCCGGGCCAACGAAGGCTCCGCGTTCTCGCGCAACAAAGTCAGGATTTCGCCTGCAAATTCGCGGGCATTTTTTATGGCGGCATCCTTGTTGCTGACCTGGCTAACGTCAAGCGATTCGAGTGTGCCGCCGAATGAGAAGATGGCCCGGAACGCCTCGCGTTCCTGAATCTGAGTGCGAAGCGAAGGGACGTTATGTTTTTGGAATTCTTCGCGAATATGTCGCAGGGTGCGCGGGCGAATCGCCGCGTTGGTGCGGGTGAAGAGAATGGCGTACGGTATGGTTCGGCCGAAAGCCTTCTCTTGCTGACGGATCAGCTTGACGGCCTTGGCAGCTTCGATCGCGTCGAGTTGAGAGCCTTGGGTCGGCACGATCACAAGGTCTGCTCTGCTGACCGCGTATGCCACCGCCATCGATGCCGTGCCTTCCAAATCGACCACCACAAAAGTGGTTCGTTGCGCCGCCCCTTCGATCACCTCGATGATTGTGGCTTCCGAGACAGCGGCGAGAACGGTCAGGTTCTTGGGACAGCCCGGCAGGAGCGCCCATTGGGACAGCGGCCTATTCGGGTCGGCGTCAATTGCTGTGACGCTGGCGCCCTTCAGAGCAAGCTGTGTGGCTAGTAGGACGGCGGCAGTGGATTTTCCCGGTCCTCCCTTGGAGCTGGCGAAAACAACGACTGGCATGATTCGTTCCCAGGTGAGAGTTGCAGGCGTCCCTAATAGTTGATCGCAGAGTTATCGGACGGTCAACCGAAAGCTATCTAGTAGCAGGGTGCTATCAGCTTTCGGATAGCTACTTGGTAGCTATCCGAAAGCTTCCGTCGATTCGAGGGTGTGCGCAAGCGTGAAGCTGTAATGTTGATCGCTATATGCTGCTTTTTTTGCGGGCTTATATGACACCAGGACACTATCAGCATTCAAAAAGCTACTAGATAGCTATCCGAAAGCTTTCATAGTTTGGTTCTGTTGAAACACTTGTTATAAGTTGCTCGTGGGCCAGGGCAATGTGTTTCTGTACCTCTTTCCAGCCGAAATAGCTGCACATCACACTGACCCCTTTTAATTGGTGAGCGATATCTTGAGCCAGCGCAGCCTGGTAGGCTGCGGTTATCCGGCTATCAGGTGATGACATGACTGCTTCCGTTGTTAGACTCGCGAGCCCTTATTGAATGTGCGATTCGTGCCTCGCATTGTGACCGCAGTCAAATCAAGGAAAATCGCTTTCATTCCCCCGCTGGGCTTACAGTTTCACTTGTGCGCCCGAATCCTAAGCGTGCTGCCTGCCGCAGCAAATTCCTGACCGAGGAAGGGTGCCAACGCGTACCCCCGCGCGGCGTTCGCTCTCGCATCGACTCCAACTGATTTGCAATTTGTTGCAGAGTTAAGTTGGGAGCGGCCGTGGCAATACCTCCGACCAGCACGATCAGATGATCATCGGCCTTCCGCTGTGGAGGCCTATCCAGGAGGTTTCGCTCCACTATCCCCTCGCTTGCAAGGCGCCGAACAGTCCGCCGCAGACGCTCTGTTGTCCACCGACTCTTGCCCGTGGAATTCAGAACGCGAACGACATCGCCCCAGGATTTTTTGGGCCTGAGTCTGCGGACTGTAGGTAGCCATTCGTCAAGGTGGGCGAGGACTCCATCCATATGCACCTTATTTCGAGCGTCAGAGGCAGCTCGAATGGCCTTTGGGTCTCGCGCACGCAGACCAGGATTGCCACCTAAGCGTCCCCGCGCACGTGCTGATCTAAGTCCTGCTTTGGTGCGTTCGGAGATCAGAGCGCGCTCCAATTGGGCCACGGCTCCCAGAACCTGGAGCGAAAACATTCCTTGCGGGGTTGTCGTATCGATGGGGTCGCACAGGGAACGGAAATGAGCGCCTTTTTGTTCCAACTGCTCGATGACTTGAAGCAGGTGACTGACGGATCGAGCCAGGCGATCAAGGCGCACCACGACCAAAGTCTCGCCCGGTTGGATGTCGTTCAGGAGTCTCGCAAGAACAGGACGGCCTCGATCTGCGCCAGACGCGTGCTCTTGGTGGATTGCCTCACAGCCCACCGACTGCAATTCATCGACCTGTGGGTCTGTTCCTTGCTCTTCTGTTGAGACGCGAGCATAGCCAACAAGCCGTCTGCCGCCAGCGTATCTCTTTGCCCGCTTGAGCATTGTTTCGGTAGGTCACGGAATTGAAGGTGAATTGCAATGTCTGAAGTTATAAGCAAACCCTCGTTTGCACAAGTTGCCAAAGTCCAGAGAACGAATGTGCATTCCGAAAATCCGACTCAGAAAAGCCGAGCGCTAGCCCTCAAGATGTCAAAGCTGTTCCAGGAAATTAGTGTATGGTTCCAGGAATTAAGTATCAATTTGTGGCTGCGCGACGTGCCCATTCCGGGAATTAAGTGCAGATTTTTTTACACTGAATCGCAGCACACCCGGCAATTCCAGGAATTAAGTGCTCGCGACAAACACCAACGGAATTTGCAACATCCTACGGAAAAAATAGGCCATAAAATCTGGTCTCATAGGCTATGAAACCCCTGGTCTTCTTTCATCTTGAATATTAGTCTTTGAAATAGCGAGGCTTTCAACAGAGCGAAAAACACCCATGAGTGGGTTGCAAGAGGAAGACGAAGAACGATGGCGGGGTCGTCGGCAAGCGGCCGACGACAGTCAGGTCGTACCCCCTCTCCTGCTTAAGGACAGATCTTACGGGCCAGACCTAGCCCATCCACTCCTGCTCCCGTTGTCACGCGCCCAAAACAGCGTGGCGCGGCTCGAGGCCGCAGTCGCCGCAGCTTCGGATTCTGTCGCCGAAGGGATTCGAGCCAGAATAGCCTACGCCGAAGCCGCAGGATGGCTGGCGCATGTGAGCACCTGGATTCATCCCAATGAGTTGGCCCTGCGGGACTCTGGACTCAGAGGAGCCTACATGCCGGCGGCCCCCAAAGGCATTCTCAAACCGTCTATGCCGACGGACGACGGGTTCGAAGTGTTTTCTTCAAAGCAGCACATCGCGGCCGCGCTGCGCTTTGCACGGCAGTGGCGCCGCCTTGCCGAATTCACGACCTGGCGCCCTCTGGCCGATGTGGCCAGTGTCCGCGAAACAGTCGATTCTATCGAGTGGCGGTCAGGCCCAATACTGGATGGTGATATCGGGGCGTGGCTGACATCTTCTTTTGCGCACTCTGAAATCCCCGAACTGATTTCTGCGGCCGTCGCCGCGCGGGATTGGATGAACACCCACATAAAGTCCGAACCCTTGGCCCTGGAGGCCATCTTTCTCGGAGCGTGTGTCTGGCGACAAAAAGGCTTCGGCCGTCCGATCAGCCTGCCGTTCTGGTCGGCCACGCCTTACCGGCATTATCGGTTGAGTTCTGCCGTCGGGATTCCATGGCTTGTCGGGTTCTTGGAATGCGTTACCGAGGCCGCACAGAGCGGCCGTCATGAGTTGGACAGGATTCTGCGCATCGAGGAGAAGACCGCAACCCTTAAACGGACCGCCCGGTCGCATCTGCCCGCAGCCATCGACGCCGTCATTCGTTCACCCCTTACAACCGCACGCGGCTTGGCAGAGCGTCTGAGCATCACTCATCAAGGCGCGCTCGGGCTGCTGGAACAGCTTATCGATGCGGAAATTGTGAAGGAAGCGACAGGACGTGGCGCTTGGCGCGCATTTACTACGGCCTGAGTCGCTAACCATAAATCCAAGCGGTCAAATTTACACGTATCTGTCTCATCAATAACTAGACTTTTTCTCACGAATGACTGTCCGTTGTCGCATCATGAAATAGACTTTTAGCCGTGTGTTAGACGTTCGCGGCGCACTTGTCTCATCAATAGCTAGACCGCGACACCACCGAAGCGGGCGGCTTCTGTGTCCTGAAGTGAGACGAGTTCGCCGTGAAGGGCACAGGCCACTAGCACTAGCGTTCTGATCGTAACTAACTGTTATTAAATGAAATACAGTTTCCTCCGTGTGAACGGTGCTTGACAAGAGTGTCAGATAAATGTATAGTTTTCCTGACACAATGAGTAGGCTTGAAGAGAGGCGCAACATGACCACCGCTGAAGCGATTCGCACACAGATTGAGAGCATCCAGATTGGGGAACCCTTTACCTCGACGCAATTTAGTCGCGTCGGGCGGCGGGCTGCTGTGGATCAGACCCTCTCACGTCTGGTTAGGCGGGGGCAAATCGTTCGCATCGCGCGTGGCGTATTCGTGCAGCCCAAGAAGAGCAAGTATGTCGGTCAAGTCATGCCTGAACCTGCAAAGGTCGCTCAGGCGATTGCGAGCGCTCACGGAGAAACGATACAGGTACATGGGGCCGAGGCTGCTCGACTTCTTGGACTGACGACCCAGATGCCATTGCAATCCGTTTTCTACACCAGCGGCCCTGGCCGGAAAATGAAGGTCGGCAATTTACAGCTCGTGTTCAAACACGCGCCTCCACGCAAGCTGGCACTGGCAGGTCGGCCTTCCGGTCTTGCCCTCGCGGCTCTCTGGTACCTGGGAGAGGCACAGGTTACTCCCCGTGTTATCGAACGCATTCGAGGGAAATTATCGCCGGAGGCTTTCGAGCAATTGAGAGCGGAGGCTCATTCAATGCCTGGTTGGATGGCTGACACTTTGCGCCGACACGAACAAGGAGCATTGAGTGCCTGAAGATTTTCTCCACCTGTCTCCCGAGGAGCAGGCCGATATCATTCAAACGTGCGCGGCTAAGCTCGGCAGGCGTCCGGAGCATCTGGAAAAAGATGTTTGGATCTGTTGGGTGCTCCAAAATCTCTTTGGCATGCCGCGGTGCCTCCCGATGGCGTTCAAGGGAGGCACTTCGCTTTCCAAAGTGTTTGACGCGATCAGAAGATTTTCCGAAGATGTGGATGTCACAATAAATTACAGAGCACTCGATGCGACCGTAGATCCATTCGCACAAGGACTTTCCAAGTCGCAGCAAAAGAAATTCAGCGAGACGCTTAAAGCGCGGCTGAAAGCACACACGCACGATGTCGTCTTACCATATTTCGAGAACCTTCTCGCGCCCATCGCCAAACGTAAAAAGCCGATCGAGCTATCGGAAGACGGAGAGAGCTTGCGCATCTACTATCCGTCGGTGTTCAGGGATGGCGAGGCGGTGCTCGTTGAATTCGGAGGGCGGAATACAATCGAGCCGAATGAAGAATATTCCCTTCGGCCATACATTGCCGCAGAGATCAAGGACCTCGAATTTCCTTCTGCGAAGGTGCGTGTTCTTTCTCCATTACGAACATTCTGGGAAAAAGCCACTCTGATCCATGTCGAATGCTATCGACCGGAACCTAGGATGGATGCCAATCGTCTGTCGCGTCACTGGTCTGATTTGGCGGTGCTCGCCGACCACGACATCGGTAAAAGATCGGTGTCCGACCGCGCAATGCTCGCTGACGTGGTAAAGCACAAGAAGGTTTTCTACTACACAGCTCACGCAAACTACGATGCATGCCTGGCGGGAGAGCTGCGGCTAGCGCCTGAAAGAGCATTGCTCGATGCGCTCAATACCGACTTTGGACAAATGATCGAGGGCAAAATGTTCGACGTTGAGCCGCCGAGCTTCGACACAATAGTTTCGCGTCTCAAGGCTCTTGAGCGAGAAATAAACGGTGGGGATCGATGAACGTATCGGGATGCGCCGAGCAAGGCGGAGTCTACCTTGCTCGGAATAGCCAGAGCCGTGCCGCAGCGCACTGCCCTGTCAATGATGGCGGCCTTCGGCCGTCACCGTGACAGCGGCGTCGGATCGTCATTGACAGGAAACGGGCGCGGAGGCGAAGCAGGTAAGTTTGAAGCAATAGAATTCGTCAGCCGGTGA
>PNAR01000278.1 GCA_003169715.1 Acidobacteriaceae bacterium
CACGTAGGCCCAGACGTCCTCGTCTGGGCAAGGTGAGCGCAGCGCTCCACCTTGTCTTGCGCCCGCAGATGCGCTCAAAAGCTTGTCGCGAGTTCGGGAATTTGGAAAACCGCACGTCCGTGGTTTTACCGCCCCTTGTGCTTCTGCTGTACCCAGCCTTCTTTCACGATCTGCCGTGATCGGCCTATCGCAAGGGAATCCGCAGGAACGTCGTCGGTCACGCATGATCCTGCCGCAACATAAGAACCTTTACCTACAGTGAGCGGTGCGACCAGGGTTGAATCGCTGCCGACAAAAACTCCGTCTTCGATGATCGTCTTGTGTTTCTTTTCGCCATCGAAATTACAAGTGATCGTTCCCGCTCCAATATTTACTCCTTCACCGATTTCGGCGTCTCCGAGATAGGAAAGGTGGTTAGCTTTCGATCGCTTTCCAAGCCGAATCTTTTTGGTCTCCACAAAATTTCCCACATGTGCGCCTTCTCCAATTTCGCTTCCGGGGCGCAAATGCGAGTAAGGCCCCAGGACAGCGCCCCGCTCCACCTTCGCATCATGCAAAATGCATCCCGGTCGCGCAACAACTCCATCTCCGATGGTCGAATCCTCAATCACCGAATAGGACCGTATTCGACAATCCGTCCCGATCCGCGTCTTGCCCAATATTTGCACAAAAGGCTCGACAATAGTGTCTGCGCCGATCTCCACGTCGCTGTCAATTACGCAGGTATCCGGATAAAAGATGGTCACTCCCTGCGCCATCAATTCCTGCGTTTTAGCACGGCGCATCCGCAAATCAATGTCCGCCAGTTCGGCTCGGGTATTGCCGCCCAATATTTCCGACGAATCATATGCTTCGACGGCCACGACCCGCTTCTTCGCCTTTACCAAAACCGATGCCAGATCGGTGAGGTAGTACTCGCGATGCGCGTTATCGGTTTTGAGCTGATTGATATGTCCGAAGAGTGACTTCCGGTCAAACGCATAAAACCCGGAGTTGATTTCGCGAATTTTGCGTTGCGCCATGGTCGCGGATTTCTCTTCGACAATCGCCTTGACTTCCGCGCTACTCTTACTCTTTCGGATTACTCTTCCATATCCAGTGGGATTCTCCAAACAGGCAGACAAGATCGTCATCGCCGCTTTGTTCGATGTGTGAAACTCGCCCAGTTTCTCAATGGTCTGCGCCGTGATGAGGGGTGCATCCCCCGAGAGGACAATAATCGTTTCATAATCCGCCAACGCCTCTTGCGCAACCATCAGCGCGTGGCCGGTTCCACGTTGATCTTCCTGCAAGATAAATCCAATTCCGGCCGACGCTACCGCTTCACGAACCCGCGCACTTTCATGTCCGATGATTGCGTAAACGTCGTTCGGTGGAACCACCTTCATCGCGGCCGCAATCACATGAGCCAGCAGCGGCTTGCCCCCAACCTCATGCAGCACCTTGGGAAGTTTGGATTTAAGGCGAGTGCCTTTGCCCGCTGCCATGATCGCAATCGCAACGCGGGGAGTGACTCTGCTAGAGACCCTTATGGATTTTGGCATTCGAGACAATATACCGCGAGATGCACTAACCAGCGCAGACTTCTCCGCAACAGGTCAGTCACACTCTTGCGCGATAGGCTGCATTCTTAACCCGCTTCGCGGCGGGTGAACGTCGTCCTCAAAGATGGGGATTCCGAGGACGGTTTATTTGCGGACTATCTAGCCATGATCGTATTCGGCAAGGAGCATCTTACTCACACTGGACGGCATAGGTTCGTGTTCCAGTTTGGGTTTAGCGCTGTTCGCGGTTGGCATTGATGCAATCAAAATACCCTCAAGCTCGTTTCTAAGACCCTTTTCCTCAACGGCAAACGCAGAGAAGAAATTCCAAAAGTGAAAGTACCGTCGTTGTGGTCGTCTCGCATGACCCCAAAGTCGCTGATGAAGTCTAGTAGCCTGCCCAATATAATAAGGAGTTTCATTTCTATAGAGAATATATACGCCTGGCCCCTTCAGAAACTCCAAACTCCTCGATAACATCTGTTTTTCGGTTTCCGATCTAGAAAAAACGCCGCGCGGCCACATCCGCACATAGCCACTTATAATCTTTCCTTCCTTCACAGCTAAGACCTCTCGGCGGGAATTATAGCACCGAGGAGGAAGCAAGTGCCTGATGGGTGCGTACGACAATTTCTGACGCGACAACTCCTTCGGCAATATTTGGGGGAACAAATTCTGCGATAATCCAGCCCCGAATGGGGCGAAACATATTAGCCCAGCACGTGAGTGCTGGGAAAAGTGGGAAAAATGATTCAAGTCCCGGCGGGACGACAGAGTTCTCGGATAGACTCGTAGTCCGGAGTAGGGACCGAAGTCGTCTTCCATGATAAGAATGTCCCTGCGTGCGTTCACGGGCTACACCCTGCGGGGCGTAATTCTACTCTCGATCTTACCCAGCGCAACGCTGCGTAGAAGGGCGAGGGATTTTGCCCACAAACTCCCGAAGGAGTTTGCCGCAGCGATGCCTATACTAAATGCACACTCGTGCGGAAGCTGGACCGCTCGGCCTTGACTTAGCTTGTAACTCCAGCAGATCATGCGCGACTCGCGCACTTGCATGGCGGGCAACGCCGGCTTCTTCCAAATAGTCGCCGAGAATGGGAGTTACGCTCAATTTTTCGATTTTTTCCAAATCAGCCTCTATTTGTGACGCTCCTTCGAGAGCGTACTTGGCCTGCAAGTCCGCCGAAACAGGCGTGCGGTTGACCAATGCGTAATCGAAGATATTCGTTTGAGCATGGTCATTCAAAGCGCGAATGTGATCCGACGCGGTGCGGCCAAGGCTCTCATTCGGCTGCGTCATCAAATTGCAAACATACACTTTCATCGCTGCGGACTTTGCAATTGCGGCGGCGATTCCGTGTACCAGCAAATTTGGGATGAGACTGGTGAATAAAGATCCCGGACCCACCGTAATGATATCCGCCCTGCTGATTGCGTCCAGGGTTTGAGGCATCGGTTCAGGATTACCCGGAACCAGAAACAATTCCCTGATTCTGCCTTTACTCGCGGTGATTTTTGTTTCTCCGAGCACCCGGCTGCCATCTTCCATGACGGCTTCGAGTTCCACATTGCAGGTTGTAGCTGGAAAAATTCGTCCGCGCGTCACCAGAATCTCAGACGAAAGACGCACCGCTTCCGCGAAGTCACCAGTTATCGAAGTGAGAGCGGCCAGAAAAAGATTTCCAAAGCTGTGACCTTCGAGTCCAGGACCCTTTTCGAAGCGATGCTGAAACAGCCGGGAGAGAAGAGTCTCATCCTCCGATAAGGCGACAATGCAATTTCTGATGTCGCCCGGCGGAAGCATATTGAATTCCTTGCGCAGGCGGCCGCTCGATCCGCCGTCATCGCTTACAGTCACAACTGCGGATAGTTCACCAATCTGAAATTTTTCTCGGCTATGACTGCCGCCCGGCGAGACAACGTAGCGTTTCAATCCCCGTAGCAGCGTGGACAACCCCGTTCCACCCCCGATGGCGACGACCTTCAGGCCGTACGTGCACGGAGGGCGGTCGGACGCTGCGCTCTGTCCGGGATGACTCATGCGCAGGATTTAAATAATCCTATTGGACACGTCGGCAGGGAATTCCTCGCCAGGATCGGGGTACAGCAACTCGGTAAATCGCGGATCTTCCACCAGATTTTGGAAGTCTGAATCGTTTCGCGCCTGGAACCTGAGAGCGGGATTCTGCCGTATGGCTTGATCCAGGTTTTTCAGCGCATCCTCAATGTGGCCGGTTAAACAATTCAGCGCCGCCAGACCATACGCCACGTAGTCGGCTTTTGGAACCTGTTTCGCAAGGTCCTCAAGGTGCTCGCGGGCGCTGACGTAATCGCCCAGATTAAGCAAAGAAATGGCGTAATCGTAGTGCTCTTCCGGGGACTTAAATTGGTTGGTAGTTCGTTCCAGTTGCTGATTGCAGGCGCTTAAGTGAACCGCTGCACGGTCCGCCAGATCTTTAGCCGCGCCCGAAACGACCTTCTGGAGGTACCCCCTCGCCTTGTCAAACTTATGCTCCTGCATGGCACGCAAACCCGCTTCGTAGTTTTGCACAGCCTGTGCAAAAGATGGATCTTCCGCACGCGATTGTTTGGGTGTGGTCTTCTGAGCCATTTGTAAAAGCTTCCCTGTCCTTGGCGTAAGTATGCCTCTTTTCTTAGGTTTTGGTGATGATGACATATATTTAGCTAGAAGTATTTCTGCAATCCTATCTGCGCGACTTCACATAATTTCCTGGCAAGCAATTTTACGGGCTGTGGAAAACTCTGATCACGTCCTCTGACCGCTCATCCCCTAATTGATGGATGTCGCCGTAGCAAGACTCACCTGTTTCCACTCTCCGCCAATGATGCCGTGGCGAATTTGGGTGGCAGTCTTGCCCTTTTGATGCATTAAATAAGAATAATAGACTTCCTTCAGGCATATCGAGCATTTCGCTCCGTGCGTCGTCTCAAAACAACTGTGCAGGCTCTTGTGGCCGATCCGGTCACAGTAGCAGTAACAAGGTTGCTGGTGCAAAACCGCGGGGATCTTGGCAGCCAACTCGTAAGCATGCGTCTGATAAGGATATTGCGCATCCTCGCCCCAAAGCTGGTCAGCCGACAGGATAGCCGGAAGCTTCGCATTCTTCCGCGGCGGCGCCGCATTATAAGCAGGCACCTTTTCCTCCGTCTCATCCTGAGTCGCCGCCCAGGGAGCCGACACCGTCAGCGTTATCAAAAAAAGAAGTGCCAAGCTCAAACCGCGTTTTCGCATAAAAAGCCTTAACCGCTGTCTATTGTAACCTGAATTCCGCGCCAGCAGGGAGGCCCGGAGTTCAGAGAAAACGCGACCTTGGTGTGATCAATCTCCCGCGCCGTCAGTATAGAATTGAGTAAATGGTAGAGCAGGGAAATCCCCCAGGAGCGTCACCCGCGTTAGTTGTTAAGACCCCCGCTCGACCGATCATATCCGTCTGGCTGCGAGACCTCATCGTCTCTCTTGCAATCTCGGCTTTTATCATCATTTTCCTGTACCAGCCCGTAAAAGTCGAGGGCACGAGCATGATGCCCTCGCTCGATGACCAGGAGCGAATTTTAATCAATAAGTTTGTGTACCATCTGGAATCCATCCAACGCGGAGACATTGTGGTCTTCCGTTATCCGCGCGATCCTTCCGAGAGTTTCATTAAACGCGTGATCGGATTATCCGGAGATCGCATCCGCATTGATGCGGGGCAGGTCTTCGTGAATGGAACAGCGATTGACGAAGACTACGTTCCACCCGCCTATGTGGACGAGCGGTCCTACAAGACGGTAGTCGTACCGGCGGGATGCTATTTCGTATTGGGAGACCACCGAAGCTTATCGAAGGACAGCCGGGAGTTCGGCCCAGTGAAAGCGAGTCTTGTTTACGGCAAAGCCGTTTTCGGATACTGGCCAATGGATAAGTTGGGACGGTTAAAATAATTGCGAATAATGGACAGGCACCTGTCCAAATCGAATCGAGCTACAGCGCGAACTCCAGAAGCGCGAAAATATAAATCCACAAAAAAAGCATGAAGTGCCAATACCACGCCGTCACGTCCACCACAATATGCCTGGATTCCACCGGGCGGTGAAGGAAGTAAATCACCAGGGCATAGAGCAGAACCAGAATTCCTCCCGTGAGATGAACAGCGTGCGCGGCAGTGAGCAGATAAACAAACGAACTACTCGTCCCCGAAGACAAGTAAAAACCCCTGGCAATCAGCTCTCGCCAGGCCATTCCTTGTCCAAAGAGAAATGCGATGCCGAGTGCCGCAGTGGCCGCCAGCCACGGAAATCCCCGTTCTCTGCCGATCAAAACACCCGGGATGGATCTCACTGGCGACAGCGCGACGTCTCGCGCAAATCGCCTTCGCGCCATTTCAATTGTGAGGCTGCTGGCTAGAAGAATTAACGTGTTTATGAGCAAAAGGCCGGTCGGCAGGGACACTTTCATCCAATTTCTTACGTAGGAATTGCTGCGCTCATCGAATGTTGACGACCCATGTCGAATCAGAAATACAACCGTGAAGACCGTGAACAACATCAGGATCGAGATAGTCGCGCAGACCAAACCCAATCGAGCGCGGTGCAATCGCTGGTTGTAATCAGATGAGTCGCCGTCCCGGTGCCCGTCGCCGCCTCCGTCATAATTTGGAGGGGGCTGAAACCCTCCGCCCCTGTCACCGATGACCGGTGATTCATGAGCACTCGCGAATGAAGAGGGGGCCATTAAGTGCATTGTATTGAAGTAGAGGCTAGACGCGATGACCATTTAGTCTGTCCGGCATAAAATTAATGGCTCACTTTGAACAAATCCCATATAGCGCAGTGGTCCTGAGGGACCTCGGTCCCGAAGGATCTTGCGTGTACAGCCGTCATTGCTCGTGTTTAATGCAAATGAGCTGCACGTGGGATACTTCGCAAGCTCGGGATAACTTCTCAAGTTAAAGAAAGAGTCGAAACTGAGCCATCACCAAGATTTCCGATTATTTGACTTCGATTTATTAAACTTGGATGATTGAAATCCTGAATTCAAATTAACGGATTTTGATTTATCTTAAAGCGGTGCTCGAACTAGAGGGAACAGGAGCGGGGAGTTCATGACGGGTTTGGGATTTTGTTGTCGGACAGCTTCATGTACTCTTCTCGCATTTTGTTTTCTGACCACTTTATCGTTCGCAGGAACCGACCCCAAGGCCGCTGCCGGGGAAAACCTGTTCAAGTCCCATTGCGTTTTGTGCCATGGGGCCGACGCGACCGGGAACACTACGCTAGGCAAACAATTGAAGGCCCGAAATCTCCACTCCGCAATAGTGCAGAAAAAAACCGATGCAGAATTGAAGCATATTATTACGGAGGGCGAAGGGAACATGCCTACGTTCTCCGCACAGTTATCAAGCGCGCAGATAGATGAAGTTCTGGCTTATGTAAGGCAGCTTAGTAAATCGAAAAAGTAACCTTAAGCGGGATATTTGTATGGATCTTCGAGGGGGCGCTTGCGAGCTCGAATCAGACCTGATATGACATCTTTCCGGCGAATGATAACCGCGTTCTTGGTGGCCGCCGCCTTGCTGACTTGTTCCGGCGCGGCGGCCGCAGCCGAGAGCTCGTCCGCTGCGCCAGATGCGGCATACCGCGATTCCTTCGAAAAGTGGAAAGCAGAACTTGTCGAGGACTTGAAACAAAACTGGCTTCCCCTTGCCGGATTGTTTTGGCTTAAGCCCGGCAGCAACAGTTTCGGCAGCGATTCGGGAAATCAGATCGTTCTTTCCACCCTGCCCGCTCACGCCGGTTCATTTGAATTCAACGGCCAGGTTGTGACCGTAAAGACCTCCCCTGGAGTTGAGGCGAAGATCGCAGGAAAAGCAGCAACCACCGCGGAATTGCAATCGGACGCCTCAGATCATCCTACCGTGCTTGAAATCGGAAGCCTCCGCATGCATGTAATCAAGCGCGGCGAGCGCATTGGCATCCGCGTGAAAGATGTTAAGAGTCCAGCGGTGGAGAAGTTTCATGGAATGGTTTTCTTTCCGCTCGACCTCAATTACCGCGTCACCGCAACCTGGGTGCCCTTGACGGGAAAGAAGACCGTGGACGTGCCGGACGTGCTGGGCGACATAACCTCCACTCCGGTAACCGGCGAAGTGCACTTCAAGATCAACGGTCAAGAAGTCAGCCTCACTGATTTAGGCGGCGACCCCTCCAAGGGTCTTTTCTTTGTCTTCAACGACCTCACCACTAAGACCGATACGTACCCCGGCGGACGTTTTCTCGATACCGATCCGGTAGTGAACGGCACCGTCGTCCTCGACTTCAATCGCGCGCACAGTCCCCCATGCGCCGTCACGCCTTACGCTACCTGTCCGCTTGCGCCAAAAGAAAATCGTTTGACCGTCGCGATCCCAGCAGGCGAGAAGTACGATCATAAGAACACGCATCACTAAGGTGGCATTTCAAATTCTTCTGCAAATTGTCATTCCGCAGCGCGGCACTATCTCTATCATAAATTGTCATTCCGAACGGGCGTGGCCCGGAGGAATCTGCTATTACCCAATTTCGAATCCTAGTAAGACTAAAGCGCTAGAATAAGACTGAGTGCGCCAACAGCCATTAGACTGGATTATTTCCTAGACCGCGATCTCTGATCCGTCGCAGGTGTTCCCATGACCACCCCATTGCTCGAACGGAAAATCGAAAAGCGTCCCAACCAAGTCCGCCTCAAGGGAAGAATACTTTTCCTCGCCGAGGATCCCGCACTGATCAAACAGCAACTCGCGGGCGAAGACTTGCCCTGGAACACCGCCGATCTAGCAAACAATCCCAAGCTGCGCGACGATATTTCTACCGATGAAATTACACCGGCGCACATCTGTTTTTTCTTCGATGAAACGCTGGGAGAATTTCCTTATACCGGGTTGAAGTGCGGGAACGAAACCCCAATCGGGAGAGGAGACGTCAAGAGAGGCGGCTTTGTAGCCGCCATTAGTGGGAAGCGTCGCGGCAAAGGCTCCAGCCGGGAACAATCTCCCTATGCCGAACTGTGCGCCGGAATTCAAATTGTCATCGCCGAAAATATCGAGCGCATCTACAAACAAAACTGCCAAAACCTAGGAGTACTGACCTCGACGAATTTTTCTTTAATTGACAAGATTCGATCGGGAGAAGAAATTCCGCTCTCGGAATTTACGCTTGGCGAAGATGACATTACGCGACAAATCATCGAACATGGTGGCCTCTTCAACTTCAACGTAGCGCGTCTCCAAGGCAAAGTATTTCTACCGCCCATAGAAACTAAGACGCACCCGATGACCATTGCAGAAAAGATCTTCGCCCGCCACATGATTCGCCCTAACGTAGGGGCGGACGCCCCCGTCCGTTCATCCCAGCAAAGCTCGGCAGTCGGTATCGAAGCCGTGAAGCCAGGTGACTCCGGCTTTGCCCGCACCGACCTGCGCTTCAGCCACGAGTACGTCACGCCCATGGCGGCCATCTTCTTCAATCAACTCGTAGGACGCGACGCTCCGGTGAACGATGCTTCTACAGTTCTTTTTTTCCGCGACCACCTTACCTTTCTAGATGAAGTGCTCTCCGAGCAGAAACGCAAGATGGGCCTGCTCGATCTGGCGACCCAACTGAAGCTCAAGCAGGAGGAGTTCGCCAAACAGCGGGGAATCCGCCTGCACGGCGAACTAACCGATCGCAAGGGTTCCGAAGGCATCTGCCATTCTGTCGTGCTGGAAAGCTATGCTTTGCCGGGGCAACTCGTTGTCGGTTCAGATTCGCACACTCCGCACTCCGGCGCGATCGGCTGCGTCGCATTCGGAATCGGCACCACCGATGTTTTCAATTCGTGGATCACAAAAGATGTGCGGGTGAAGGTGCCCGAGTCGGTGCGAATCGTGGTGCGTGGCAAGAAGCATCCGAATGTGACCGCGAAAGATTTCATCCTGAAAATTCTGAGCCTGGATTACGTGCGCAGC
>PNAR01000505.1 GCA_003169715.1 Acidobacteriaceae bacterium
GCGGGCAAGAATATCTGGCGCCCTGCAGACAAGACCGTATGCGGCGTGGACGTGTGGGAAAAACTGTGTGAGCGGTTTCCTGGGAAAATGCACCATCACGATGGAGCGATGGAGTTCAAGACCTCGAAACAGATGGCCGAGATGTGCAGCGAGTATCGCGTGTTCGTGAATCTCGACCGCGGCGGGGCGCGCCCGCTGTGTACCTCGTTCACCGAAGCGATTGCCGCGGGAATGCCTGTCGTAGCGCGGGATCAGGTGGGACTTTCCTACAGGGATTACATCGACGGCAACGGGACGTGCACGTACCATTTTGACGAGATGTGCGCGTTCATCGAGCGATGCTTCGACGACTACTATTTCGCTCAATCTTGTAGCGCACGCAGCCGTGAGATCGGGAGGAAGTCCTTCTCCACGGATGCGGTCCGGCCGGCTTACTACGAGGCTGCTGTGCGAGCGATGGCCGTGTTTCATCAGGGGCATTGGCGATGAGCATCAGCCTGCTGCTGCCATCCCGCAAGCGCCCCAAGGAATTTAAGCGAATGACAGAATCCGCGTGGGCAAATGTTTCTAACTTTGGAGACTTGGAAATAGTGGCACGATTCGATGACGATGATCTAGAGAGTGCCGAAGCTGCCAAAAAGCTGGATGCCAAGGTAATCATAGGACCGCGCATAAGGAAGATGACGGTTTACTGGAACGAATGTTTCGATGCCTGCTCCGGGGACATCGTAGGACAACTGAATGATGACATCGTGTTCACGACGCCCGGCTGGGACGAAATAGTGGAGAAGGCGTTCGACGAAGTGCCAGACAAGATCATGCTGGCCCACGGCTCCGACGTGTTCGGCCACGGCAGTAATTTCGGCCCGCACGCCTTCGTGAGTCGAAGGTGGGTAGACGCCCTCGACTATTTCATTCCACCGTACTTCTCGTCAGATTTCGGGGATGCGTGGATCAACGAACTTGCGAATATGCTCGGGCGGCGTCGCTTTCTGAACTTCGGCATTCAGCACCACCATTTCAGTCAGGGCATGGCCGAAGTGGATGAGAACACAGCCGAACGCCTTCAACGCCACCGCGAGGACGATCCCGAAACGCTGTACTACTCCCCGGCGATGCAGGCCGAACGACAGCGGGACGCGCACAAACTTTCACTACTCATGGACAAAAGCCTGAGCACAAAAGACTGGTGCCCGCCGCACTCGAACATTCGCAGTGCGGGGATGTGCCCGAGTTGCGGGAGCCTATCGACGGTCACGGTCGGCGTCGGGAAGTTTTTCTGCAATTGCTGCGCCTTCGAGTTTAAGCGATGAAGTGGTCCATCCTCACGTTGACCATGCCCACGCGCACCGAATTTCTTGCACGACTCCGCAATGATTTGCATCCCCAACTGGTTACCGGCGTAGAGTGGGGAATTCAAAAGTGCAACCCTCAATACACTCTCGGTGAAAACAGGGATATGCTGCGGCGATCCGCAACAGGCGAGTATCTAAATTTCGTCGATGATGACGACACGGTGCCACCAGACTACGTGTCCAGCATCCTGCCGCTACTGGACGGCGTGGATCAGGTGGGATTCGACCTCCAGTGCTACATCGACGGCAAGCCCCTCGACAAAGTGACGCATCACACGCTGAGTTGTGGTGGCTGGTACGAAGATGATTCCGGCTACTGGCGTGACATCTCGCACATCAATCCGATGCGCCGCGAACTGGCGCTGTCAGTGCCGATGGAAGGTGGCCACGGCGAGGATCACAGGTGGGCCGACCGGATGCGCGGCAAGGTAAAGACCGAACATTGTATCCACGACGTGATGTACCACTATTATTTTAGGAGTAACAAGAACAAAGCCGAGGCGTGTCCCCAGTGCGCAAGCGCGTCAACGGTGAGGGTGGAAATCGGGAGCCACTGTAACGCCTGCGGCCATGTCTTCAATCCTCATCCCGAGCAAAAATCATGCCTGTGGGTTTAGTCCTCGTCGAGTAGTGGGAAGTCAGTTCCGTTTACCGAGTGAAAATCGCAGACATAAGCAGGATCAACCGATGAATCGTCGGCAGGGCGAAAAATCTCGCAAGTGTGGAAGCCGTCCACCTTGCGAGTGTAGAAGTGTAAGCACCCCGCGCATTTCTCATCTCCGTCCGCGTCTCGGTAGTTTACTTCCTTGGCGTCAAATTTGTAGGGACGATTTTCGGTGAGGCGGTTATAGGCTTCTTTGCTGACGGTGGCCATCAGAATAGGCTCCAATAATTGTGGTTTATTTTTACATCGGGCATTCGAGATGGCGTCAGTCGTATTTCCTCTGCGATCTTCTTGCCGGATTCAGCAATCACAAGGTTTGCAATCGCTTGCTGGTCAAGTTTGGCAACCAACTGAGGGTAGTTTTCTTGGACATATCTTTCTGCCACAAGGCGCACAATTTGTTGGATGATTCCTATAGCAGATTGTTCATTAACTACGTCAAGCGTAGAAAACTTAACTGCATAGGTCATAGTGTCGTCCGCTGCGCTTACGTATGTTTTGACTTCCATCAGGGATTCTCCGTAAATTCTACAGGTCCAGGAAAGTCGTTGAAGATTACGCGCCCATTGTAGAGCGGGTTATTTTGTTTTTGGGAATTGTGCAATTCCACAATTCCATCCGCGATGCTTTCATCGACTATGATCTTGGCATCCCTGAAGTGGACTGGAATCAGATCATTGAAAAAAACACAGACTGTTTTTGCAGACATCCGTACTTCGTTCGGTTCCTGATACCCCAAAGTGCATTTTGCCCAGCAATCTAGCATCGTAGAAAATATAGACTTTACTGAACCTCTGGATTCTTGGCAGGTATCTGGCAGCATCTAGTGAACCTCGGTTTGTGGTGCTTCCACATCGGAAGGCCGTTTCCGCGCGTGCGTTTCGAGTGCGGCGATTTCTTCTTCGCTCAGTTCTGGAATCGGAACAGCGGGTGGCCCAAACTTCCGGCCGCAGCCACCGCAGAACACGTCGTCCGGTTCAGCCGATCTGCCACACCCAAGGCATATTTTCCCTGAAATAAGTTTATTCCCGTCGGTGCGGCAGAAAATATCCCCCGCGTGGGGTGTGCGGTCGCACACTGGGC
>PNAR01000392.1 GCA_003169715.1 Acidobacteriaceae bacterium
ACCGGAATGGGGCGTTCCGAGATCCAGCGGCTCACCTGCACAGCGTGCTCGGCGGGGGATCCATCATGCGGTAGCGATTTTGGAATTGTCGCCTCGTCCTTTCTCTCGCCGGTAGCAACCAAAGTCCATCCCGTCGGGTAACGAAATTCCAGATCGAACATCGCCTTTAAAAATCCACGATTTGGATACCACGTGCCGCGCGCACCCACATAAAGGAGACCTCCTCCCGCGTCGGAAAGAACTTCGCCTCCGTATGAAAATTGAAGTTCAATTTTCTGTCCGGATCGCAACGACTCTGGAAAAACGACTGCCACAAGATCGTCGCCACGCCGCTGAAGTTGCGTCCCCTCAAGAGCTGGATTGTGGATGAATTCCACCCGGCGTCCATCGGCCTTCACTTCGCGGATTTTCAAGTAGCGCGATAGTTCAAACAGGATAGCCCGATCCCCGCCATGGCGAACCAGCATTTGCATACGGGCCTCCGCGTCGAGTTCTGTCGGAGGTTTTATCTCAGCGCTGATCTTGTAGTTTGAGACCTCGATGTCTCCGAGAGTATCTTCTGAGCCTGCAATATCAGGAGTCTCGCCCGAATGTTGTTGGTTCCTGAAAGCGAAAGATGTCCACACATCGTAGTGGGCGGCGCCGTCCACCTTCTTCAGTTGTCCTGCCGAGACTTGCTCTTTGGCCGTCAGATCGAAAAATAAATCGAAGGCTCCGAGCTTGCGTCCCTGGACTCTCAAATGAAGCATCTGGTCTTTGGGGTCAAGCGCACTCTTAGATATCTGACCGGTAGTGGGTGTATTTAGGGGCAGCAACCGGCTGAAGCTTGTGAACAGCCGCAACGCATCATCTTGCGCCAAGACTCGCGCGGTATCATTCCAGCGGGCGATGAATGCCTGAGAATCCTCACGCGAAGGCCTAAGGAACGGCTCCAATTCCTTGAATGTATCGTCGTTAAAACGAAGGTATGCGGTGGCAAATCCTTCTTCCAGGATTGCGGCGCCCGTAAAAAGCGCCATCGAAGACCGTTCTGTTGAATCTGGGGGCACCAGCAAAACTTCGCCATCTCCCTCAAAAAATGCACCGGTAATTCGCCCGGCTACGTCTTGGGTGAATGCAATCGTACCGTCATTCAACGAAATGTGAAGTGACGAACGCTCTAAAGAGGCCTCGCGAATCTGATAAACCCGTGAAGCGTCCAGTCCGACCGTGCGGAGTTTTTCATACAGCGCCTCTGCTCCGGATTCTTTAGCGGAATCTGTTTCCTTATGAACCTGAGCGGCGATCGGCAAATTCCAGGCGAGCGTCATACAGACCAGCAAGCTGGAAAGGCGATTTTGACGGGTTACCTTTGGCACCTAGGGACACATCTCTTAGTCTCTTAGAATGCACTTACGTGCGTGCATTTGTCATCTTCTTCTTGCAGGGAGTGGTTTGTCTCCTGGCGGTGCTGTCCACCACAGCGCCAGCGGAGATTATTCACCTGAAGAATGGCCGCACGATTTCCGTGGATCGCGTCCGTCAAAAGGGCGCGCATCTCGAATATGAAATCGGGGAAGAATCCTTCGCAATCCTCAACTCTTCCGTAGATCACATCGAAGCCGGGATCGTGCCTCAATACGCGGCAACGAGTCCGACCGAAGCCGTCCCAAACATTGCCGCGTTTACGCCGTCGGAAGGCGTGGGCAACGATGCTGATCTGGCGGACAAGATCATCCGTCATGGCGTGGTTGATTCCGAAGCATTGGCTCAGTTGGACGAAGGAGATCCCAGCATCGCCGCTGCGGGGTACTACATGGCGGGAAAAAATGAATTTGAACGGGGAAATTTTAGCAAGGCTCGCTCGGACTTTGAACGGGCTCTGCATTTCGATTCAAAAAACCCCGCAATCCTTAATTACTATGCCGCGGTGCTGGTGCGGACGGGGAATGCATCGCAAGCTTTGCCTTTCGCGGAATCGGCGGTTCATTATGCGCCAAACTCGCCGGACGCCCTGGCGGTGCTGGGATATGCGCAATTCGCAACCGATCATAACAAGGAAGCGATCGTCTCCTGGAAGCGATCTTTGGCGCTTCGTCCCGACACTGGGTTGCAGGAGCATCTGAAAAAAGCGGAGCGGGAATCTACCGTTGAGGCTGACTATTCGGAAAGGGAAACAAGTCATTTCACGCTGCGATATGAAGGCGCGCAGACATCGGAGTCGCTGCGCGCGGAACTGATTAATACGTTGGAATCGGAATATGACGATCTGGTGAGGGAGTTTGGAGTCGCCCCGCGAAACAGTATTCCTGTGGTGTTGTACACCGATCAGGCCTTCTTTGATGTCACCCAGGCTCCGTCCTGGAGTGGCGCCGTGAATGACGGAAAATTGCGGATTCCGATTCATGGAATCACTTCAGTTACGCCAGAACTGGCACGGGTTCTCAAGCATGAACTCGCACATTCGTTCATCAATCAGCTTTCTGGAGGAAGGTGTCCGCAATGGCTGAACGAAGGCATTGCGCAAGCCATGGAACCGAAGTCGCTCTCTTCGAATGGAAACCGGCTGGCGCAGCTTTTCCGTTCCCAACACGAAATTCCTTTCAATTCTCTGGAAGGTAGCTTTATGGGATTTTCTCCACTTCAGGCCGCGCTAGCCTATGATGAATCGCTCGCGGCTGTACAGTACATCAGCCAAACGTATGGAATGAGCGATGTGCAGCGCATTCTCGCGCGGCTGGGTGATGGAAGTTCGACGGAGGCGGCACTTCGTGCAACCATCCATGCCAATTATGGAGATCTGGAAACTGAAGTGGGAAACTATCTAACTACTACGTACGGAAACTAATCGTTACATGAAATCCTGCCGGCTGGAATTCCATACATCCTTGCCTAATTTAAGCTGCTGTGCGATTGGTAAGACGCGTTGCCCCGTTCTGGCTTATATGCGTGAATACAGATACATAAGCCCGGCGATAGCAGACAGCGCAGCGAACGGGCAAAAGCAAAAGCAAAGGGAGAAGATATTTTTCGGCGACGTTTCGAGGGTGCGAGCGGTGAGCTTCTGCGCTACCGCAATCAGGACAGTGAAATTGCTTGCGTACCATGCCTTATGACTCCACAGCCAGGGCCAAGCGTTGAAACCATATTATAACGACTCTGCCCTGGAAATTCTCGTCGTTCGGACCAGGTACTAGATGGGCTTAGTTCGTCGTCGAGTTGCCTGTATCTTGTCTCTTCCGGATTAGGAAGCTCCTGTGCCTGAGTAGACAAGCATCACGCATGATCTCCTACCCTCGCCGCCCGAAAAGCGGACATATCACCTGCTATCTCAACCGGACATATCATGTGCTAACGACATACCCGACGAACTGTATGTTGTTAGCAAGTTAAAATGT
>PNAR01000387.1 GCA_003169715.1 Acidobacteriaceae bacterium
TTGCCCTCCACGCCCGCGATCAGAGCCTTGAATGCGTATTCCGCCAACAATGTCTGAGACATTTGGACTGTCGTCAACGGTGGGGTCGTGAAGCTCGAAAGCCGGATGTCATCGAAGCCTACAACCGATAAATCGCGGGGAACGACAATGCCGTATTCGTAAGCCTGTCGCATTACACCGATTGCGGTCATATCATTCGAACAAACGACCGCTGTTGGCCGGTCTGAAAGGCCGACTAGCTCCGTCAATGCCCGCATGCCTCCTTCCATTGTGTGATCTCCCGTAGCCATCAACTCAGCGGGCAACCTCCTTCCAATCTCATGCATTGATCTCTCGAATGCCACCTTTCGGGCCATTGCAGATCTGAGATGCTGTTGCCCGCCAATAAAAGCTATTCTTACGTGCCCAAGCGCTGCCAAATGCTGCACAGCCTGCCGGATACCATGCTGGTAGTTGATGCGGATATTGCCCACTCCACGAACGTGCGGTCCGACGTCTACGAATACCAGAGGGAGTTTGCGATAGCGGAGATCTTCAATCAGAGACTCTTCCATACCAAAGGTCAAGATGGCGACCCCATCAACTCTGCGCTCAATCATCCGGCGAACCGCCAGCTCCATCCGCTTGGGATCATGAATTGTCGAAGTCAGCAGGATTTCGTAATTGTGCCGGACCGCAATATCTTCGAACGACTGGACAATCTCTGGAAAAAACGGATTTGTTATTTCGGAAACGATCAGACCAAAAATTCTGCTCTTCCCGGAAACCAGCGCCCGGGCCTGCGTATTTGGGTAATAGCCAAGTTTCTCAACTACCCTCCAGACCCGCTTGGCGAGTTGGGGGTCCACACTTGGAACGCGATTAATAACGCGCGAAACCGTCGCGGTTGACACCTTTGCATGTCTTGCGACTTCGCGCATATCCATAGGCTGTGAACCCAGTTGACGGATGGCTGCTGGTACAAACTACAACGGAACTCGGCCGAAGAAACTTTCAACCCTCAACTCTCTGATACAACCGGTAGTTTTCGCTCATGATCGCAGTGAAGGGACGAAGTACGAGGTTACCGCCATCCGTCTGAACCAGCCAATCCTGAGATGTTTGCGAAAATGGCTTCGCTGCCAGCAGCCGGGCCCGCGTCATATGTGCGGGAATTTCGCTGACCGCGAACAGCGCAATAGGACCGCGCATCAAGGCAACGTTGTTTGGGTTTTGATCGTCCACAGCTTCCAGGTTTAGCGGCACCTCCAATTCCAGTTCCACTCTGTCCCCGTCCTTCCACGTTTTTGTAAGGGCTAGAAACTTTCCTGGAGTGATTTCGTTCACCTCAGCTCGACCGTTCACCGACAGTCTCGTCTTCGCGCCCGCCCATGCTGGGATACGCAAATACAGGCTGAAAGTCTCGGGGCGATCCAGCTTGAATTCGAGTTGGGTGGTGTTCTCGCTTGGGTATTGGGTAGTTTGAGTCAAGGAGCATTGAGCCCCACCCTGTGACCATGACACACGCGATGGCAGAAACAGATTTACATAAATGCCGTCCTGACTCTTGTAATAGGAGCTGATACCGTAGTCCGCCGCAAGTTGCGGGAACGTCCCCGAGCAGCATGGCCACTTGTCTTTGTAATGGACCTTCTTCGCTGAGTTGTTATAGTCGGAATAGTAGAAACTTGTCCCGTCCGCGAGAATTGGAGTAGCGCCAGCGATTGTGTTGTATAGCACCCGTTCCATACTGTCGCCATAGCGGGAGTCGCGTGTAAGCCGCAACAAATAGCGCGAAATCTTGAAGTGACCGTAGGCGCCGCAAGGAGTCTCGAAACTCGAATGGGTGAATCCCAGGCTTGCATCCAAACTACCGGTCCCTGGAACGACGAAAGCTTCATCCGGACCCCATCCACCTGTGGCGTAACTTTGTTCCTGCACCATCCGGAAACCATTGCTGGCTGCGCGAAGATACTTCTCGTCGCCCAGCACCAGATAAGATTGCATCGCGGAGCTCAGAGCATTGACGTGACTGTAGGCATGTTCCCCGGGAAGAACGTTGCGTCCTTCAGAAAGAGGATCAAAATATTCTTTTTCAATGAAACGAATCGCGAGATCGCGATAGCGTGAGTTTCCACTGCGTTGGTAGGCAAGAAATAAATTTTCCGGCAATGTGTAGGTCTCGTCGAAAGTAAAAGAAACATCCTTGTGAGGCCGAGCTCGCTGCTCTGCGCGGCTCAGGGCCTTTTCGGGCAGATGCGGCATGACCGCTTGTGTGGCGCGCCAATGTACGTCCAGCGCATTTGGATCACGGGCGAACTCGTGTGCATCAATGAGACCGCAACTGGTTTTGTCGTAGGTGTACGCGGGAAGGCAGTAGTCCACATAAAACTTTCCATCCGGATCGACGGTTTGCCCGTACGCACGAACCAGTCTGTTCACTTTTTCCTGGGTCGGTTTCGATCCTGTGATCGCATAGGCGCGAGCTAATCCAGAAAGATATTGACCGAAGCTATGCCCGGGAATGAAGCCATGGAAATTTTCCATGGGAGTGAAATCAGTGGAGTTGTCGTACCAGCCGCCCATGTCCGGACCGGGCGCCGGCATTCCGACGCGCTGCCGGAATGGCTTTAATAAGGCATCCTCATCAAGATGCAGGAACAAATCGTGGTTCTGATCGAACTGCTCCCGAAACGGCCCATCGAGTAACTGAACCTGGGAGTACCCAAATACGGATAGTGGCGGCGTGATCGCAACGGTCGCGGATGAGGCAGCCCAGGCGCGCGGAATAGAACGCGCCGCAATTACGGAGCCAGCAGCGGCTGCACTGACTTTCAGGAACTGTCGCCGGGGTATACTTTTCATTTAGCTCCTCCCGAACTCGATTTCTAGGGTGACTCTTCGTCTCAAGTTCGATGACTATAACTCCATTAATGGATAATGTATACGGTAAACGATTGCGCGAATTTCGTATACTGTGAGATTAGCGTGTTTGTCAAGCATATCAGGAGTGTCTTGCCGAAACTGCAATCAGAATAGCTCTTATGAAAGTTACACGCCGCGCTTTTGTCTATTTTTCTCTTGTGGCTACAGCTTGCCGGATGCTGGGACAGGGAGTAGCCTCCCGCAACGTTAAAGCCCAGGCCAAGCCTGCGCCTTCGGGACGTCCCTTTAACGCCCACTTTACGGATGTTGCTGGCGAGGCGGGCCTTGTTTCTCCGGTAATCTACGGCGATGTGGATCATAAGGATTACATCTTAGAGGCAACCGGCTGCGGATGCGCTTTTTTTGACTACGACAACGACGGCTGGATGGATATTTTCGTGCTCAGTGGGACGCGGATCCCGGCCCCGCCTCCGGGGTCAACCAACCGTTTGTATAAAAATAATAGGGACGGCTCCTTTACCGACGTAACCGAAAAGGCGGGCCTCCACGAAGTGGGCTGGGCGGCCGGAGTGTGCGTCGGCGATTAC
>PNAR01000365.1 GCA_003169715.1 Acidobacteriaceae bacterium
TTCAAGAAGATATCTCTCGCAGCGTTCACTGTTCTGGTCGCCGCGATTGCCGTCGCGATCACGCTGACAATCGGTTGGCGGCCGTTTATCGGTCCGAAGTCGCGTGCTCTGATTTCGCGGCAGTTCGAACGTACGCCCCAGCGAGTGGAACGCGGACGCTACATATTCAACAATCTTGCTGCCTGTATTGATTGCCATTCCGAGCATGATCCCAGCAAGCCCGGAGCGCCTGTGATCGCCGGCATGGAGGGAGCTGGCGAGATCATGCCTTTCGACGATCTTCCGGGGCGCGTCGTGGCGCCAAATCTTACGCCGGATCCGCAAACGGGATCGGGATTATGGACGGACGATCAACTGGCCCGCGCCATTCGCGAGGGCATTGGGCATGACGGCCGCACGTTATTTCCTATGATGCCGTATGGCCTGTATCGAAACATGTCTGATGAAGACCTGGCTTCGGTCATTGTGTACATCCGATCGCTGCCGGCGGTTGCGCGTCCCTTGCCGAAGAGTGAGATTATTTTTCCGGTGAAGTATCTGGTCCGGTCGGCTCCGCAGCCGATTGAGACCGCAGTCAATTCTCCCGACCCAGCGAATCGCGTGGAATGGGGACGGTATCTAGTCACGATGGCATCGTGTATTGATTGCCATACTCCCCAGCGTCAGGGACGGCCCATCCCTGGAATGGAATTCGCGGGCGGGAATTTCATGAAGGGCGCGTGGGGTAGCGCTGCCACGCCGAACATTACGCCGGATCCGTCCGGAATCAGCTATTACGACGAAATACTTTTCATAAAGGCTGTTCGGACGGGATACGTTGGGGCGCGTCCGCTGAGCGCGATCATGCCTTTTGAATTTTATGGAGGCCTTACGGATGACGATCTCAAGGCGATTTACGCATACTTGCGGACATTAAAGCCAGTTAAGCATACGGTGGACAACAGCGAACCTGCTACCTATTGCAAACTCTGCCGGAACACGCACGGTGGCGGGGATAAGAATTGATGGTTAGTTCTGGTGGGCCGCGCCCACCCGCCCAGACGGGGGCGTTGGGCCTACGTGTTTTTTGGGTAATTCATGCGAGCGATCAGGACAACGAGATCAGAATGAATTTGGTACGTGTGGGTAAATGATTTCCACTGTTATCCACTGTATCCGCTTGTCGCAAAAAATATCTGATTGTTTTCATGCACTTTCGAGTGCACCCTGTGGAAATGTAATTGCTGTTGTACATTAGCAGACTCTCTATAATGCCCTCAGAGTCGCGTCCCCCCAGGGAGTTGTTTTGAGAAGTCAAGGCGGTCGGAACAGGAAGCAGAGCAGCCGTTCAGCAGTTTTCTTATTGGTGGGAACTTCAGCACTGTTAACTTGTGCACTTTTCCTTTCTCTGCGCTCACCCTTGGTTTCGTCACCGACGACCGATTCGCAATGGTTGGAATTGAATGACACCGCGAAGCTAGAGCCGGTTGCTCCATCTCCGAGCGATTTATTCGTGCCTGAAGCTCCCCGCGTGATTTACCCCTATTCGGTTGTTCCCGGCGGGGTGCGCACTTCCGAAGAATTACGAGAGGCGGCCATTCGCGACCACGTTGTGAGCGAACATTATGCGGGGTTCGATTTTCAGAAAGCACGGGTTATCAAAGTCAGGCAAGCCCGGCTGGTTTATCTCTCATATCGCATCGGAGACCAAATCTATTGGACGACGAAGCGGGTCAGTCTTCATGCGGGCGAGAATCTCATCACCGACGGCAAAGTGACAGCGCGGACCCGTTGCGGCAATCAAGTGTCGGTGCTTCCTCAGAAGAAGGCATCTTCGCAAGAGCCGGCGGTTGCGCAGTTCGACGAGCCGATCAGCAGTTCGACGAGAGACCCTTTTCCGGAGAATTTTCACTCTGCGCTGGAGTCTCGGCCGGCGCCGGGATGGGGAGCGCCAGGGTTAGGCCCGGCGGGTCTCGTCGCGATGGGTGCAGGAGGGGCTTCTCCATTGGGCGGCGGATTTCTACCGACTGGTTCGCCTCTGGCGCCCGGATCAGGTGGGAAATCGCCCGGCCCTGGCGCAGGTCCGGGTCCAGGTCCAGGCCCAGTAACGCCGCCGGTGTCGGTTCCGGAACCGGACACATTTGAGCTGGCGTTCGCGGAGATATTCGCGATTATTTTGTGTTCGAAGGGTCGTTTCAAGAAGAATTCAATCAGTGCGATTGCACAAATGAACTCTGCTGCCCATGTACTTCCGCTTATGGTATTACTACCGAAGTTTTACGAAACCTACTCCGACCCTGCTAACATTTGATCTTGATCATGCGTTGTTTTTCGGATAATTCCATCAGGATCGCGTTGGTTATTGGTTTATGCGCGGCCGCGTCATCTGTGCGCGCACAGGACTCTGCCGGCGTTCCCACAATCCGCCGAATTTCTGTACTTGCGGGAAAAACATTGGAGTTGGAAATTGCAGCCAGCGGGCCGGTGAAACCTCGAGCGCAAATTATTCAAGGTCCTGACAGGCTGATTTTAGATTTTCCTGGGGCAATACCCGCCAAGAGTTTGCACAATCTCGACATCAATCGCGGCGATGTGAAGGATGCGCGGGTTGGGCTTTTTTCTTCGAATCCTCCCGTAACGCGGATTGTGCTGGATTTGAAGTCCGCGCAACCCTATGAACTATTTCCGTCGGGGAATACTGTTGTCGTGAAATTTGGCTCCAACGGATCCGACAGCGCTTCAGTAAATCGAAGCGCTCCTCATCCGGCTGCCGATGCGGACGCTGCGCCGGAGACGATTGTTTCAATCGAACGCTCGCCAATCCCGACTGGTAGTGCCGACAACCGTATTGTCGGCAAACATGTGCAGCCCATAGAACAAGCGCATGCCACGGCGCCTGCTGCGGCGGTTCCGGGTCAGAGTCCCCGAATGGAAGTGCTGTTCGAAAATGGGCTTTTGAGCATTCGATCAAATAGAGCAAGTCTCTCGGAAGTGCTTTCCGAGGTCCACCGCCAGACCGGGGCGGAAATTGCGATTCCCCAGGGCGCCCAATCAGAGCAGGTTTTCACCAGCCTTGGACCGGGAGCTCCTAAAGAGGTCCTGGCGTCTTTGTTAAATGGTTCGCATTTCAATTTCATTGTGATCGGATCGGAGCGCGATCCCGGAGGCATCCGGCGCGTGGTTCTTACTCCCAAAGAAGGCGGCGCACCAGAGGCAGTGGTATACCCGTGCGGTTCTGCCCAGCCCGCCATGGCCCAAGCCGCCCCTGATCCAGGTCCGCCCGTGCAGGCGTTTGGAACGCCGATGCCTCCGGAACAGACCCAGCCGGACGAGCCGCAGGGCCAACCGCCGCAACAGTAAATAGTTTCGTGTTTCAAGTTTCAGGTTTCCGAAACCGAACTGGGCGCCAAGCCTACCGACGGTCCGAAATATGAAACCCGAAACTACTTCTTTGTCCCGCCCAACTTTTCGAAGAACAGGCATATAGACTCGATACCGCGATGGAAGTTGGGAATGTGAAACTTCTCGTTCGGCGCGTGGAGATTGTCGTCGGGCAAACCAAATCCCATCATCACGGATGGAATTTTCAGAACGTCCTGAAAGTCGGTGACGATGGGAATGGAGCCACCGGAGCGTATGAACACCGTATCTTTTTTGAATACTTCATGCATGGCTTCAGTTGAGGCCTTGATGTATTTGTTGTCGGTTCCAACCACGCATGCCGGCCCCTTGCTCCAGACTTTGATATTCGTCTGAATGCCCTTTGGGGTGAGCTTCTTGATGTAATTTTTGTATCTGGTAAGGATGTCGTCGGGATCCTGATTCGGTACCAGGCGCATGGAAACTTTCGCCGAGGCTTTCGCCGGAATGACAGTCTTCGCGCCGGGCGCGGTGAACCCCCCCGGCATTCCATGAACTTCCAGCGTTGGCCGCGCCCATGTGCGATAGAGCACCGAGAAACCGGGCTCGCCAGTGAGGACATTCGAACCAACTTCAGTTTTTCGATAATGCTCTTCATTGAAAGGGAGCCGCTTCCAGGTCTTCAATTCGGCGTTACTGGGGGCTTTTACCTTGGAATAAAAGCCCGGGATCAGCACGCGGCCCCTGGAATCTTTCAGCTTGCTGATGATTTCGATCAATCCGAACAAAGGATTAGGGGCCGCGCCGCCGTACATTCCCGAATGTAAATCCGTTTTGGCTCCAACAGCTTCAATCTCGCTGTAAATCAGGCCGCGCAGGCCCACGCAGAGCGTCGGCAGATTCGGTGCGAAAAGTTCGGTGTCGCAAACCAGCGCAAAGTCGGCTTGGAGCTTGGCTTTTTCTTTCCGGACATAGGCGGCGATGGATTCGCCTCCGACTTCTTCTTCGCCCTCGATGATGAACTTGACGTTAATTGGGAGCTTGCCTTGGTGTCCCCTCATCAGGGACTCGACGGCTTTGATCTCCATCCATAGCTGACCTTTGTCGTCTACGGCGCCTCGAGCATAGACATTATTGTTGCGCTCGGTAGGCTCAAATGGTGGCGAAATCCATTCATCTAAAGGCTCGGCAGGCTGGACGTCGTAATGCGCATAGCAAAGCGCAGTTGGCTTGCCTGGCGCGTTCAGCCAATCGGCATAGATCAGAGGATGGCCTTTGGTGGCAATCACCTCGACATTCTGCATTCCGATGCGGCGGAGTTCGGTAGCCACGAAATCGGCAGCTCGCTGCACGTCGGCCTTGTGTTCGGTCAATGTACTGATGCTGGGAATGCGAAGCAGATTTTTGAGTTCGGCCAAGAATCGCTGTTTATTTTCACGAGCGTAATCAACCGCGGGAGATGCCATCGAGTTCCTTTCGAACCATATGTGATGAGAGGAATAATATATCTGACCGGGCAGAGATTGTAGGTTGGAGGGATAGATTTGGCGATTTTGGTCAGGTTGACATTGGCTGATGGGCCCGACAGGGGATCAGAACGGTCAACGAGTGTAATGGCGACGTTTCACCAAATGACGATTACCGCGGTCACATTGTCGCCCGCTTTGTCCTCCTCGATGCCAGCACCACCTAATATCCTTGAAACGACAAAAGTCTCGGTTGTTTTTCGGGGGAGCATGTGCGTTATAGGACCGCTACTATCTTGTCGATTGTGTTGATTGGGGGAATGTTCGCCGTTCCCGCAGCTATAGAATCTGCTTTTCTTCCATCTCTAAAGCAGGGTATTCCCAATCCTCTACCGGGCTACGAGCAGGTGCTTCTCGCTGTCGCTGCTTTCTGCCTTCGCTGGCGGTTCGTGCTAGCTCTTCCGACTGCACTGGTGCTGTTCACCGCCGCAGCATTCAGTAGCCCTTCAAAAGTACGTCAACAACACCGTACCCGCAGCCTTGATCACCAACCGATGACCCGGCCTGTGGGTATTACGGTCATCGCGTTGCTCAACATTCTCGGTGGGTTTGCTGTGGGTCTGAGTGAAATGCTCTCCACGGACCGACCGGAGCGCGGATTAGCTTGGATGTTGGTCGCGGGGGTTATTCTCAGCATCTGCCTTGGTGTTGCCCTGCTCAGACTGCAAAGCTGGGCCCGTGCGGTCGTCGTCGTGCTTTATGGGCTGTCGCTGATACGCATGCTCGGCCACGTAATCTTTGCGCATCGCGCCGCCGATGTCTTCACAGCGTTATTACTCGGTTTCTATGTATTGTGGGCTATCTGGTATATGCATCAACAGCACGTCAAAACCGCATTCGGTCGTGCATAAATCAGAATTGTGTTTAACTCGGTCTGGTTGTTCTCTCCCTCACTGTTGAAATCAGGCCGTAGCGCTCACAACCCGGCTCGCTGGCAAAATTGGCACGGACAAGGCGTGGCACGGCAGGCCTATGGGCGCGTTTCGGGATGATATCCGAATCTACTTCTCCGAACCAGGCCATCATCTTCCGTTCGTGGCCGCAGGAATGGCACGTCCACTTGAATTTCGATTCGGGCTCACCCCATCCGAGTTCTTCGGTGCGCGCTAACAAAACTCTGTCCCGCTAGGTCCCTTTGAAGGGGCGGGCTTCAGCCCCGCCGATGTTCGGATCAAGGCCTTACGGCGCGCCTGAAGATTGCGCAAAAAGGGAAGGGCCCGACTTTAGTCGGGCCGAAAATGCCCACACGATCGGTGATCGGCCCGACTGGAAGTCGGGCCCTCACCGGTTCGAAATGAGTTTCCCCAGCATGTGGGCGCACTCTTTCAAGGCTAACTCCGAAAACGTGCTGCAGAGTACGCAGAAAGGTCGTAATCCGGCTTCTGGTCCGTGATGACCTGTGCCATTAATTTCGCCGTGATGGGGGCGAGCAGGATGCCATCACGAAAATGGCCCGTCGCGACGAAGTATCCGGGAATGGCGGTGGCTCCCAGAATTGGCAGGTTGTCTGGAGTGCCCGGACGCAAGCCTGCCCACGCTTCCAAGATTCGCGATTGCTTCAACGCTGGAATCAGCACGGTCGCCGCTTGATGCAGCTGGCGGACTGTGTCCGGGTTCGTCCGTTTATCGAATCCTGCTTCTTCGATCGTGGAGCCAATTAAGATTCGCCCATCGCTGCGAGGCACAATATACACATCGTCACTGCGAATCACATGTCGCAACGTTGGGCCTTCTACAACGCAGAGAATTTGGCCTTTGACGGGCCTTGTCGGAATTCGCAATGGGCCAAACTGCCCGGCCCATGCTCCGGCGCAGTTGACCACGATCGGCGCGGTGTATTTGGTTTTATCGGTGCGAACGCCCGTTGTTTTTTCTTCTGACAAGATTACTTCGACGACTTCCGAACCAGAAGAGATATCTATCTCGCGATGTCTTGCAGCTTTTAGGGCGGCAGAAGTCAGGGCGCGTGGATCAACGCTGCGTTCTTGGAGATACATGATCGGCACGCTTGACGGTGCGAGAGCGGGTTCAAGGTCTGCGATTTCTTTTCGTAATAAACCTCGTCGTAATAAATCTGGCGATCCAATTTCGGTTAATACGTGATCGAGCGCCGAGGTGAACTGTAACGTGCCTTGATCCCGCAAGTCGCAATTGATTCCGGATTCATCCTGCAATTCGTGAACGAATTCTGGATACATGCGGGCGCTGGACCGTGCGAGAGATTTTAG
>PNAR01000003.1 GCA_003169715.1 Acidobacteriaceae bacterium
TATTGAAACATCACAGCTAGAGCACGCATGGCTGCGGATTGACGGGTTGAACTCATGTACAGCTGGATCGTACAACGGCTCGCGGTCGGCTCCATCGTCGATGGATTAGGCCGTCGATATCGCGCTCCGTCGACGAAGCTCTGTTTTGAGTCGAAGAACGACGCTCTCAACAACGTGATCGTCATCTGAAGACCAACTTAAAGGCGAGCCTGTTTGGCAGTAAAATTCGCGCGGCCGAGTTTCGTGCGCGCGTTTGGGGATCGGGTAACGTCCAATCGTGCGTGCAATGATCGAGAGTCGCTCGAGCACGTCTGCTTCGCGCACGTCGAGCTTAATTCCCGCGACCTGACACAATGGAACGAGCTGATGGCCCTCATTCCGCCGCATCGGAACGTATTTCCCGTCCCGCGCAAGTTCATGGCCCTGCTTTACCCAAGTCGCCTTGATCAGACATTCAATTCCGAAAGCGGCGAGCATCAGCTCAGTCCAAAGCGTCAGCAACTCGATTGGTGCTTTGCCAGGAGCGCGTAGATTCGCGCGAGCGCGCTCCCGCTCGCGTGTCAGAATGGTGCTCCCAGCGAATAGCGTCTGCGCGGTATGCATCCAATTCCGGTAGTCGTTCCCAAGCCGGGTATGGGTTACGACGTGATCAGGGAAGTGGTTCACGGCCTAACGAGATGGAACTGAGCCACCGCTGGCACCGGCGAGCTTGGTTTTACTCTCAACTATCATCTCTCAACTTTCTTATCACAACAACCAGCGGTTGGCTCCAGCGACGATTGGTTAGACCTATCGTATGGTTTCAAAGTCGTTCGTCAGTCCTTTAAAAGTGAGTAGAGGTCTGGTCGAAATTCTCAACAGTATTCCATGAAATTGTTGTTCTCAGTGCCCTCAGCTTCCCCGTAGTTGTTTCGGGGCTGTTTTGGTTCGATGTCCAGCCCAGCAGAGTACATGAATTGCCACTCTTCTTCTGGAACTCGTGCATGTGTTCGTTCAAACATCGCTCGCAGCACATCAGGATGGGTTGTGCCCAAAGCAGAACCGGCTGATGCGTACTCCCATGCATTTGTCAGGGCAAGCTTGGGTGGAACCTTTTGAGTACCCCGCTCGCTGACAAGAGTATGCCACCCCTCTCCTTTGTAACCAATGCGATCAGTGACTGCAGCTCCAACGTAGTCCCAAAAGTTCATCGCAGGCAGTAAATGCCCTTGTAGCATCCTACTTGCTTGCTCAACTAGGACGCGTTCGGCTATGCCAGATGCGCCGGACATCCCCAGAAATGCGGACACGAATGCATCGGTTTTGGCAGCGTGCCTTGCCCCGAGAATCCCACCCAGTTCGAACATATAAACCCAAAGAGCAAAAACATTGACCGAGTTTCAGGTAGGAACGGCCAAAAAACGGCTTGTTGAGTTGAGCGTGAATAAAGCCCTCCGCCACTGCTCGCCAGAATCCACCAGGTATTTCATCCATAAGAGTATTAGTTCACCTCATGTGTTCGATAGGCCTAACGAGACACAAATCAGTGGCCGCGCTCGAGCCAATAATATAGATCACCATATGGGATCTGCGTAAGCTGCTTTGCTGTCGGCGGTCGAAGGCGTGAATTCTGATAGATATGCATGATCTGAATCAAATCTTTGCAGTATGATTCAGCAGCTTGCGCTCGCTCAGCGTCGCGCTGTCTCTTGTAGTCGATTTCTCTGTTCACCATTTTATGATGCAGGAGAGGGAGGTAACAGGATACGGATCGCATGAAAATCAGTTTCGTCAGAACGCCTAATGTCACCGAAACAAAATACATCAAGACGCCGACCCACCAGCTGCAAATGAAGCCAACTGCTATGGATGAGAAGAACAAAATAGTGGCGATAAATGGAATATTGCTGAGCCAGCCTTCCATCAGAGCTGCCTGCCCTATTTTTAGGAATTGCTCGGTGGTTTCATTGTCCTCAGCTTCTGGAGCGGCCAGAATCTTCGCGACCCACATGCTGGTGTCGAAAAGTCCCTCGCTCAGCGGCTTCAACGCCGCATAAGCCAGCGCAAGGCTTATTGCTATCAGACAATACATCTCGGCTTGCCTATTCTGTGCGCACGGATGCTTTACGCCTAACGAGACGCAAGATCAGCGACGGCTACCGGGGGCGAACACCAATCGAAGTGAACATGTTTGATCATGGGGAAGTGTCAGCACGGAGCGGGTAGCGGTCGTGGCATCGACCTGGCTAGGTGGAGAGTATGTCATACACGCGAAATCCACCGCCCTCTCCGGCGTGTGCGTAGAAGCCAAGATAAAGCCTTTCGAACGGGTGGGCGTTCGGAATCCTTAGATGGGCGATCAAGTCGCGGGTTTCCATTACATCAGCAAGGGGAGCGTGTTGCTCGATACACAGCCACGTTACGTCGACACCAGAGTAACACTTCGAGCATTTGTCATCAATCTCCTGCTGCACCCGCGTACTGATAAGCTTGTCGGGCTCACTCCACGAACCGATCTTGGCAATACCGTGTGAATCGAACTTCGAAATGCCTCGCGCTAACTGCCACTCGGCTCTGGCCTGCTCGTCGTCGTAGTAAGCGGTTGCGATCTCGACGCCTATAGTCCGATCTGCCACTGAATAAATCACGTCTGGTTCGACCCCATCATGCCCGTGCTGAATGAACGCATTGTTGTAGCCGAGCGCCGCGAGAAGGGCGTTGCCAATGGCAATCTCGTGCTGTTCTTTGAGAGATGGTGTCGTCACATCAGCGTGCGCCTAACGAGAATTCGGCCCAATTAATTCGTCCTTAGAGACGCATTTTTGGGGTCTAATCAGGTTGCACTTGCGCGCCCAAGCGTCGGAGTTGGGGGACATGGCGACCAGTTTATCGACGACAGCGGGGGAAAACAATCCCAAGCTGGGAACGTGCAGAAGTCGTGCTGGGTGGATCGGGCGCTCCGTCGCGCGATGCCGATTCTTTCCCGGCTTTGCCGCATCTTGTCATCGAGCGCGGAGCGCTCGATCCACCAACGTCTGCTGAAACGTTATGTATCTGTCTACTGCTCGGATTGTTTTAGCAGCACCTCGAGGTCGCCCTTCCACAACGTCGCGATCGTGTGGCTGCCGTGACCGCGCGTCTTG